>DAIDIM010000055.1 GCA_027459365.1 Chlamydiota bacterium | reverse complement strand
CACCAGGAAAAATCGCAGAAAAATCAAATCAAATCATTGACAATCAGTAGATTATGGCATGAAAGTTCTTGTTCGAAAACACGGAACTTCCGATGAAAGACTAAATAAGAGCCATTCTCGATGTGAATTCTTCGAGGAGATTTGGGATATTTTCGAATATCGTCGAAGAGGTGCATCGAGAATGGCTCTAAAAATATTCCTTGTCCTAATTTGGCATTGCATGGTCTGATATAAAGTCGTCATGGATCGACATCAAAATTATTACGCATTGACTTGCATTCAAAGCGTATCGGTAGCAGTCTCTTCGATTAGTATTGGAAATACCCTTGCAAAACACGATGCTGGAATTGCAATCTGCTCAGTCATCGTCGGCAATCTGATTGTGTGGCTCATTTCCATTATCATTATCTCTATGGATATTCAAAAAAGAAAGAATGCGATTCAAATAGTCAATAGCTATTTAGGGGAAATTGGGACATTTTTTGCATGGTCGATTTTATTCATCTCTTTTTTATTTTGGTCGAGTTCCCAAATCCTAGCGATATTACCTATATTTGAAACCTATATTGGAAAAAAAATGCTATCCGCTATAAGCATTGGCCTTATCCTAATCTCTGCGCTCATTTCAAGTGGAGGAATTCGTTTGATCAAGTGGATTGCGTATCTGAGCTTCCCCCCTATCCTCTTGTATTACATTGCTGCCCCGTTCATATCCAACTATTCTTTTGCAAATATAGGAAGTTGGGGACTCTCATTCCCATTGATCTTTTCACCTGTCCTTTTTGCCTTGCCTTACATGATCTATTCCCCCACCTTTTTTCGACACTCTCGCTCAAGAGCCGATAGTTATCTCTCCTTAAGCATCTCGATATTAGCCTTCGCATTTTTTGAATTCTCTTCAATTTGGATCCAGTTTACCCATGGCAATAATATTCTTTTGAATCTAATTTCTTTTTTTGTTGTGATTTGTTATTCAATCAATAACAATCTATATAATATCTACATTGCATCAGCATGCTTTGATAAGTTTACTTCAGGAATAAAATATACTTTTCTTGGAATCCTTGGAACGATTGCTTATCTCATCCTCCCTGAAAATAGATCAAGCCTTCTCATACAAAGTCTTTTGAATTGCTATATCATCAATCTTGGAATTGTTCTCTGGATTGCTTTTTTGGTCCAATTTCTCTTACGTGGCAAAGTGCATGCAAAAGAAAAAAATATCAATTTGCTTTGCTGGCTTGTGGGTTGCTTCGTATCGACATTTTTTACAAACGAAGCAAGACTTGATAGTTCATTCCCCATACTCACAGGCGTCAGTGCCAGTACTATATGTTTCTTATTTATCCTTTTCATCGAAGAAAATCTTTGGGCAACAGAAAAATTGTTAAATAAAAGATGAAGCCCCCTATTGGATCTAAACAAACATTTTTTGATCTTTCTACATTTTTGGGAAGCGCACTCGGCATTCCAGCGATGATCTTAGCCGGGAAAATGGCAAATACCACAGGCAGTAAATCGGCATTATTATCTATATTGATCGGAAATTTTTTTCTCTGGCTCTTTGGGCTATCGGTCCTTTACATGTCTATACAAAGTGCAAACGCGATTGAAAATATTAAAAATTATCTTGGGAAAACAACAGCAGCTATTTTCTCTATTTTTTGGTGTTTTTATTTTTTAATGTGGTACGTAATTCAGCTCAAATCGGCAGGAAATGCAATAAAGCGTCGAGTAAGAGAGCTAGATTGCTCTAGCTCCCTCCTCTAAGAACCGTACGTGATACTTTCGCATCATACGGCTCAAGCCCTTCTAAGACTATTTAGCTTAGCCCGGCTATGTTTCCGATTCATTTGTTGCTTTCTTGCC
>DAIDIM010000009.1 GCA_027459365.1 Chlamydiota bacterium | reverse complement strand
ATTCCTCCCATTCCTCCCATACCACCAGGCATTGGGGGATTTGCTTTTTTGGGTTCAGGCTTGTCAGTAATGATTGCAGCAATTGACATGAGCATTCCGGATACAGAAGCTGCATGAGCGAGGGCACTTTTGGTGACAAGTACCGGATCAATAACGCCATCATTCACGAGATCTGAAAAACTATCGGTAATTCCATTGTAGCCCCAGCAACCCTCTTGTTCGGCCACTTTTTCAGCAATATGGGCTCCATTTTTACCACAGTTGTTCGCGATTGCAATCGCCGGAGCAAAGCATGCATCTTTAATGATCTGCACGCCAATGGCTTCATCGCCGATGCTCTCCATTTTCTCAAGGGATTTTGCGGCACGAATCAAGGCGACACCGCCTCCAGGAACAATTCCTTGTGCAATGGCTGCGCGCGTTGCGCAAAGGGCATCTTCAATTCTGGCCTTTTTCTCATTTGCTTCTGCTTCTGTCACAGCGCCGACGTTAATGACAGCGATGCCACCAGATAGTTTCGCAAGCCTTTCTTCGAGTTTTTCTTTTTCGTAATTTGAGATTTGAGGATTTTTTAGTTCTGCACGGATTTGGGCAATACGTTGCTTAATTGCTGTGGCCTTTCCATTTCCGTCGACAATGATAGTGTTTTCTTTCTGAATTTTAATTTTTTTTGCAGATCCCAAAACTTCAAGACCCACCTCTTCAATGTTATAGCCAAGTTCATCAGAAACAACTTGTCCACCCGTTAAAATAGCGATGTCCTCAAGCATTGCTTTCCGTTTGTCTCCAAATCCTGGAGCTTTTACAGCGCATAGTGACTTGCCACCCTTAATTTTATTGATGACCAGAGTTGCAAGTGCATCTCCCTCGATGTCTTCAGCAATGATGACAAAAGGTCGGTTTTTTTGAGTTACTTTTTCAAGTATTGGAACAAGCTCTTTTGCGGAACTCAGTTTTTTATCGGTAATCAAAATCCATGGATTCTCAAGCGTTACTTCCATTTTTTCTGCATCTGTTATGAAATAAGGTGAGAGATAGCCTTTATCAAATTGCATCCCTTCTACTACATCCAGAATGGTTTCCATCCCTTTTGCTTCACCAATGGTAATGATTCCATCTTTGCCCACCTTTTTCATTGCCTCCCCGATGATCGTGCCAATTTCTCGATCGTTATTTGCGGAAAGTGCAGCAATTTGTTCGATTTCTTCTGGTGTTTTGATCGGTTTTGCCATTTTTTGCAAAGCATCTTCAATGATTTTTACCGCTTTATCGATCCCCTTTTTGATATCCATTGGATTTGCGCCAGAGGAGATATTTTTTACACCATCGCTAAAGATCCGTTCAGCGAGCACAATTGCGGTTGTCGTTCCATCGCCTGCGATATCGGATGTTTTTGTGGATGCTTCTTTAATTAACTGAGCACCCATATTTTCATATTTGTCTTTTAGGTTGATCTCTTTTGCAACAGTCACGCCGTCTTTTGTTGATAGCGATGCCCCATGCTCTTTTGCAATGACTACGTTTCTCCCTTTAGGACCTAAAGTTACGATCACAGCTTTTGCAAGCGTTTTTACCCCTCTTAAAATTGATTTAAGGGCTTCTTCGTGAAATTGAATCATTTTTGCCATAGATACCCTATTAATTTAAGATTGCTAAAACATCTTCTTCATTGAGAATCAAATAATCTGCTCTCTCATTTTTATACTCAGTTCCTGAATAGGATGAAAAGAGAATCTGATCCCCAACTTTGAGATCAAGAGGCTGGTTTTTCCCTTTTTCATCCACTTTGCCAGGACCTACTGCAACGACAGTTCCTTGACGTGGTTTCTCTTTTGCGCTCTCAGGAAGGAGGATCCCACCCTTCGTTGAAGTTGCTTCATTTCGTTCAATCACAATTCGTGACCCGAGTGGCTTAATTTTTTTAGGCATATTAGGTTCTCCGTTTTTATAGAAATCATAAGGTAACAGAATATTTTCGTCAATAAACTTAGCAAACCAAAAGTTCGACTGCTAATAGATCAGGTATTTCTTTCTAGTTTCTAGGAACTTTTCTCTCTCCTCTTTTTGAAATTCGATCAATTTCCAAGCAGGATATTTTTCAGAGAGGAGAATTTCATAGATGCTATCTGTTCCATTTGCTTTGCAAAAAAGATCTTTCGGCGCAAATGCGATTTTCTCTAAAAATTGCTTTGGGTAGAGGCTTTTCAAGAGTCCTAAAATGAGATACTGCACTGCAAGTGGTCTAACTTTTTTAGAATCAGTAATTTGTATTAAAACTCCTTCGCAATTCAACCCTTTATAAGCTCCATAAAAAGGACGAAAATAAAATGGCTGGAAATGGACTCCTGGAAGTTTTTGGGAATTGAGTTTTTCTGCAAATTGAACTGCTTGAATCCAAGGTGCTCCCACAATTTTAAAGGGAAGGGTGTAGCCAATACCGATATTGACCATTTGAAGTTCGCCAAGAATTCCAGTCATCAGAGAGAACATGGGAGTGTCCGATTCTGGAATATTGGGACTAGGCGGTATCCAAGAAAGACCGGTATCTCGATAGGACATATTGCGATCCCAACCTTTCATCGGGATCACATCCAATTTACATTGGATCTGATATTCACTATTGAAAAAACAAGCCAACTCACCAATGGTCATTCCATGGCAATAAGGAACATTGATATATCCAATATATGAGCGCCATTTTTCTTCTAACATCGGGCCGTCAACAATATTTCCGCTAATTGGATTTGGCCGATCCAAAACAATCACTTCAACCCCATTTTTTGCTGCCTCTTCCATGACATAAAAGAGCATTGTTGGGTAAGTGTAGGCCCTTGCGCCTGTACATTGAATATCATAGACAATGACGTCGAGGTTTTTCAGCATTTCAGCTGTTGGGCGTCTTGTTTTGCCATGAAGACTATGGATCGGTATTCCTTCAAGTTGAGAGTCGTCGATTTTTTCCCATGCATAACCGCGGCCATCAATTCCATGTTCTGGTGAAAAAAAGGCGTGAATAGGAATGTTGTTTTTAGCAAAAAGTGAAACAGTCGTTTCCATTCGTTGATTGACGCTGGTATGGTTGATTGCAAGAGCCACTTTTTTCCCCAAGAGCTTTTGAAATAAATTTTCTTCAAAAAAAGTGTCAACACCAAGGCGAATATTTGAAAAAATCGGGAATGCAATGAGGAGAAGTAATCGAAGGTACATGACACAATCTTGTTCGATATCGTATAATTTCGCAAATGAATATTCTGCACTTAGAAGCATCTCAAGGATGGGGCGGTCAAGAAATGCGCATCCTCAAAGAGGCAATTGGAATGCGCGCGCGTAAACATACTGTCGTCTTTGGAGTCATGAAAGGGGGCGCGTTGATAGAGAAAGCTCGGAGCGCAGGATTCACAGTATATTCATTGAATTTTAAAAAAACTTCTTGGCTTTTTTGTCTGACATCGATCATTCGTTTGATCTTTTTGCATAAAATTGAGATCATCAATACCCACTCTTCTTTAGATGGTTGGATCGGCGGAATTGCAGCCCGCCTCACGAGACGAAAAATCATTCGTACACGCCATTTATCCACTCCAATTAAAGGGGGCCTTAATAGTCGCTTTCTATCTGGATGTCTTGCAGACTTTGTCGTTACAACCTGTGAAGCGGTCGTTCCGCTCATCTCAAGACAATCGGGGAAACCCCTCACGCTCTTGCGGTCAATTCCAACAGGTGTGGAAGCGCAAAAAATCACTTATGACCCCTCAATATCCTACCGCCAAAAAATGGGAATTGACAAAACCGACTTTCTCGTTGGCACTGCATGTATTATGCGTTCATGGAAAGGGATCAATGTTCTTCTAGAGGCGGCCCACCTTCTTCGAAATGTCAAAGATCTTCGATGGCTGATTATTGGAGGGGGTCATGCAGAAATTCATCACAAAAAAGCAAAAGATCTAAACCTAGAAGAGATCGTCCATTTTACGGGACATTTAGACCCACCTTTTCAAGCCTTAGCAGATCTTGATTGCTTTACGCTCCTTAGCACAGCAAACGAGGGGGTGTCGCAAGCCCTCTTGCAAGCAGCCTTCTTAAAAAAGCCATTGATTGCTACCCCAACAGGTGGTTTATGTGAAGTGTGTATTCCTGAAAAAACAGGCATTCTCGTCCCCATTTTTGATCCAAATGCTGTCGCAAAAGCAGTCCTCCGTTTAAAAGACGATAAGCACTCGTGCAAAACTTTCGGCGAAAACGGAAACAAACTGGTCACCGACCATTTTACCTTCAAAAATACACTCGATCAAATGGAAATGGTTTATGGGATGCAATAACAATTTTTTGATTTTATTATGACATAACAATTAATTAATTTAATTTGATTTTTGTTATGATAATTGTTAAAATTTTTTTTCATAAAAAAGGGAGAAAATATGACAATTAATTCAATAAATAATAATCAAACGCAAGCATCCGCGGCAGCGGCTGCTGAGGCCTATATAACTACATGGCTGAATTCGACGATCGTACCAGAAAAAACGGATGGACCTTTAAGCATTGATGTAGATCCAGCTCCTTTAATACCAATTACACACGATCAAAATTCTATAACATGCAACGGCAAATGTCACTGTTTTTTATGAGTTGTCAATTTTCAGTTTTTCAAATAAACTGAATGTAAAAAGGGCTTTACATGGACGACTTCATCGCATTTTTTAAAGATCGTTTTACACTGCAGCAAAGAAGATGGATAGTATCTGGTTGTGCTTTTTTCGCAGGACTGATCATACTTACGGCATTTCTCAAAAGTGCGCCTGGTCCTGAGGCTTATTCCCTTGCTGAGGCAGCTGTTAATAAATGGCAAGAGACAGGTGATACGGTCTCCTATTTAGAGATGAAGAAGGCGTTAAGAAAAGTACCTTCGTTAGAAAGAAAGTATAATGCAGTGATTGCACAGAAGCTTTTTCAAAAGGATCGTTTAGCAGATGCACTCAATCTTGCCTATTCGTCTATACAACAAATCGAAGAAGAGGCCCCTTTTCATGCGGCATATGGGAAAACAACTCTTTTAATTCAGCAAGGTTCTTACCAAGATGCATTGGAAAAATCGGTTAGCCTCAAAGAAAAAATGCTTAAAGCATGTGATTTTCAAAATCAAAAAGCGATAGGTATCTATTTGTATGTTCATAACTTGCTGCGCATTGCTTGTCTTCAAAAAGAGTTGAAAAATAAGCCGGGAGAGAAAGCAGCTTGGGATGAGCTGGAGAGATTTTTAGGAGCAAACGCGACTCTTGCGCAAACAATCTTTAGCCGTTTTCGTGACAAGGGGCTAGACTTAAGCCACTATATCATGGAAAGGAAAAAACAACTTTAGCGCTTTTTGCGTGGGGTTTCTTCAGGAATCGTGATTTGTGCGTGGCGAATATAGAAGTGGTAAGAGACACCCGCAAGTAGTCCTAAAAAGAAGAAAAAGATAAATGGCAAAAAGATTGCAACAACGATTTTAACAACCCCTAATACAATTTCTGTTTTCTTCTCTTGGTTGATAGAGAAGTGATAAAAATTTTTGAGTTTTTTATCGATTTTCTCTGGGGCAAGTAGGGCAAAAATGGCCCCAATTCCTGCAAAGAGGACAGACAAAGCAGGGCCAGAGAAAAAATCGAATATACTTGAAATCGTGCTGACGAAAATCGCAAGTGTTGAGAAAACTTCGGGGGTATTCTTATGAATAAAACTTTCGATTTGCTGAGGAGAAATTCCACTTTTCATTTTGTCGTCGTTTTTCTTATTGCTCATAAAAAACCCTTTTAGCTTTCATCTTCTTCCGTATAAATCTAAATTATTTCTTTTTCAATCTTGAATTTTACACAAGGGGGATTTTATGATGGAACGCTCGGAGATATTCTTCCCCCCAACTGGAGTGAAATTTGTTTATATTAGATATTGATAAGACACTCAAAACTGCGATGACCATTCTTTTTGGGAGTGTGCTCTTTTCTTCAGCATTGATTTGTGTTTTTATTTTCAAAACGGACGCTCCTCTTGCACAATTTGGATCCCATTTATCGACAAAACAGAATCGGGCTGCGTTTGATATTCCAATCCATTTGAAAAAGGTCCCCATTCCTCTTCCAATACCCCGTCTCGATGAAGCGATCAGTTTTTCTTGCGAAAGGGCCCGTCCAGGGATAGGAGAAGAGTGTGGGAGTTATTTGATCCGTTTGAAAAAAGCAAATTTGAAACGTCGTTTAACACTTCCTGCAAGAGTGGATCTCAAATTTGATAAGGAATTGCAATTTTCAAATGAGGAAAGCCCTTTTTGGGCGGAAATTCAAAAAGAAGGATCTGAAATAGCGGCATATTTTTTTGTCGCAAGAAATGAAAATCGAGAAGAAGTTGGCACATATCGTTTTTCTGTAGAGGAGGCCAACATCCGCTCTAGTTCAGAATTTCCCGAAAGGTCCCCTTTTAAAATCTTGGCAGATAGCAAAATTTTGGGAAGAGATCTTTTTTTAAAGACATACAAAGATGGAATGACAACGCAAAGAATCGAAATGTGTAATCAAGTCTTCCCAATTAAGGAGGGGGATTTTTTAGTTTGGAAAGATGATAAGTGGCAACTCGTTCAATCTCTGTTGGATACAGAGAATCTTCCAATTGCGCGCTGCAGCGTTGTGGATGATCGAAGCGTCCTTTTTGAGACATGGGGACTTGATGGTTTTGCGAGGATTGCTATAACATCTGTGTTGCAAATTCCACTCAAAACCAAAAGCGAAGAGTTTTTATCTTCAGTTCGTATTCGCTCAGAAAAGCAGATAAGTTGTATGCTAGATAAGCAATGTTTTGTTCTTCGCGTTGGAGATTGGATACTGAAAGAGGAAAACCGATGGAAAATCTTGCGAAAAAATGAAGAAAAAAACAGCTATTTGCAAGGGAAGATAGAGGGAGAGCTCTTTGTGTTTGATCGGATCGATTTAAAAAATGGTCAAAAAAATATTCAAGGAAATCTCGTGAACTTGAATCGATCTCAAATGATCTCTGTAAATGTGGTTGCCCAATGTCAGAAAAAGACGTTGAATTCTCGAGAAAAAGGGAGAATTAAGTGAGAATAGGTATTTTTTGTTTTCTCTCCTTTTTTTGTCTATTATTTGCAGATGAGACTGTCTATTCTGAAGTGGAAAATGCTCAAAATTACAATCGTCTTTTAAGTAATTTACGGGCGGAATTGCGTAAAAAATATGAGGAAGCTGTTGCGATTTCAGAACTTGAGGATGAACTTCCCTATAAAAATTTGCTATCCTCTGTTCGAGCAATAAAAAATCAGATTCAAACTGCAGAAGAGCAATGGCGCAAACATTCTGTGAATGAGAATGCGCAAGCAGAAGAACCCTATGCACTTTGGGACATGGGAGAAACTACCTTATCTCAATTGGTCATGGAGTATGGGGCGGGTGATTATCTTTACGTGATCCCTCAAGAATTGAGCGCAATAAAAATCAGCCTATTTTCAAGTATTCCGCTTCCCCGTGAATCTTGGAATGAAATGATCGAAATGATTTTAGCGCAAAATGGGGTTGGCGTGAAAAGGATCAACGCATTTGCAAAACAGCTCTATGTTCTCAAGTTAGATCCTTGCGCAGTTGAGGGAATTGTTTCAAATGCAGAAGACCTTTCTCTTTTTAATCAGCAGTCTAGATTATTCTTTGTGATCTCTCCTCCACCGGAGCAATTAAAATCGCTTCATGCTTTTTTTGAAAGGTTCTCTGACCCAAAACAGACAACGATTCAGGCCATTGGTTCCAAAGTTGTCATTATCTCAACAAGAGAAACAATTGAAAAGCTACTCGGCCTATACAAGGCAATTTGGGAAAAAGAGCAAGGGAAAGTTGTCCGCCTGATTCGGACGTGCAAAATTGTTCCACCAGAAGCTGAGAAAGTATTAAAAGCCTTTTTCACCGATAATGCCTTGAAAGGTCGTCCTAATTTTAGTCCAGTTGGGGCTGACGAGTTAGCGATTCTATCGCTCTCTCAAGGGCTTGTCTTGGTGGGAGAAAATGAAACTGTAATGCGTGGCGAAAAAATCATTGCCGATTTGGAGTCACAATTGGATGAGCCTGGGGAAAAGGTCATCTATTGGTATTCTTGCAAACATTCAAACCCTGAAGACATCGCATCTGTATTAGAGAAAGTATACGATTCTCTGATGAGTTCAGGTTTTGAAAAAAAGCAAGAAATGCAACCTCATCCATCTCCGACAGCAAATGGTTTACCACCAGCTCCCGCATTATCATCTGAGCCTGCACCACCCAATCTTTATCCAGGACCAAATACGATTTTCAATCCAGTACTTCCTGCCAATCCACCTTTTGTTCAGCCGGGTACCATTGATAAAACGCAGAAGTTGGGTTTTGGCAATTTTGTTGTGGATGCAAAGACAACATCGATTTTGATGGTTGTTAGACGAGAGGAATTGCCAAAAATCAAGGATCTTTTAAAGAAAATGGACGTCCCGAAGAGAATGGTCCAATTAGAAGTTCTCCTTGTTGAAAAGAAATTAACTGACCAAAGAGAGGTCGGTTTTGATCTTCTACAGTTTGGAACAAACGCAAGTCATAAAAAAGAAAATGCTGTCACTTTTGGGAATCCTTCCAATCATCATTGTCTTACTGACGGGAAAGAATTGCATTCAGCTAATGGGCATGCAAGAGGTTTACACTGTGAAAAAGAGTTGCACCCGGCCAATGCATTTAAAAAAGGGATTCTCTCTTATATATTTAGCAAAAATTGCGGCAACTGGCCAGCGATGGACATACGCTATAACTTCCTCCTTGCACAAGAAGATGTCCATATCAATTCTGCACCCTCTGCTCTCACAACAAATCAGACCCCTGTCAACATTTCTATAGTTGAAGAAATTTCCATTAATAATGGATCTTTCCAAACACAAGCAGGAGCGCTCCTAGAACAATCGTATACTCGAGCGCAATACGGAACAACCCTCACATTAACACCGACCATTCACTTTTCTCAAGATAGCGAAGAGAAGGGATTTGTCACGCTCCAAACCAATATTCAATTTGATACACCCAAAATTTCCTTCGACAATCGTCCTCCCGTCGTTCGCCGCCATATTGAGAACGAAGTGTGTATTCCAGATGGGGAAACCGTCATTCTCGGAGGTCTCCGAAGTAAAATCGAACACGATTCGCGCGATAAAATTCCTTTCCTTGGCGATCTTCCAGGAATCGGGAAATTATTTGGCACCACAAAACAAATCGATATGACCACAGAAATGTTTATCTTTATCACTCCTCATATCATCCGAAGCCCTGAAGATGATCTCCGC
>DAIDIM010000008.1 GCA_027459365.1 Chlamydiota bacterium | reverse complement strand
TTGCCAATGATCCAATGGATCGCTTTTTTCTCATCCTTTAAATCAGAAGAGATTTCGCTTCCAGCTAGTACTGGGTAATAATCTATAGTACACTTTTTTTGCGGGAGTAAGAGCCAATTTCGGGAAAAGAGGGCATTCAGTGTTTCAAGGAGCTCTTTTGAAGAGCGGAAGTTTGTATCGAGTTGGTAAATATTTTCTGGTCCAAGCGTCTCTTTTGCTAAAAAGTAGGTATATACATCGGCGCTTCTAAAACGGTAAATGGACTGCTTTGGATCGCCGACTAAAAATAGGGTCTGACAGTTGATAAATGCTTTTTGAAAGATCTCCCATTGCAATGGATCGGTATCTTGGAATTCATCAATAATGACTGCTTGAAATCGCTTTTGTACACAGTCCAGAAAAGGCGGAATCGAAAGGGAGTTAAGCATCTCTTCAACAATCTCATCTGGCTGCAACACACCGACGCTTGCTTTTTCCCAAGACTTCCACGCATTTGTAAGGACTGAAAGGATATTTTTCCGATCCGATGCCTCATGGATAATCGGAGCTAAATGGTGATTTGCCCAATCAAAAAAGGGAGATGGAACATTCTTTGCTCGAACCTTCCGATTTTTCGGATCTAAAAATGAGAAGAGGGTCCCTTTATGGGCAATCAGTTTTCTAAAAAGATTTGGATTTTCAAGGTTCTCGAGCAGATCTATTTGCGCTCCAAAATCTCCCGCGTGTGCCTTATAGTTTGGTGAAATTGCAACAAATTCATTGCGAATCGAAACAGACGGGGCCCCCTTTATTGCCTCTTGAAACGCTTGATGCCAAGAACTAAAAGAGCGCGTCTCGCCCTTTTTTTTGGCATTTGCAAGTGCATGGCCTAATTCATGCATGGTGTCATATTTCCCAAACAAGATGGCGATCTGCTCAGGACAAAGAAGTGTATCGTCAACCTTAGTCAGCCAAAATTCAGCAAGCGAAGTGCGAATCTTGCGCGCAATTTCCAATTCATCATCAAGATCGGCTATTGGGAAAAGTTTTCCCGCCTCAAATGCAAATTCCTTGAGCATCCGATAACAAAAACTGTGAATGGTAAAAATTTTTGCAACATCAAATCGGAGAATCCCTTGAGATAAGTCAAATAGCGCCGAATCCGATCCGATAAAGGGGACTAAATAGGGCCATGCCACAGTTTTTTTCGTTAATGAATCGATTGCTTTTTCTAGATTTCGGCGGATCCGATGCTTTAACTCCCTTGTTGCAGCTCTTGTAAATGTGACAACTAAGATTTGCTCTAAGGGAACTTTTTCTAAAATGAGACGACAAAAAAGATGCTCAATGGTAAAGGTTTTGCCAGTACCGGCCGATGCCTCTAGTAAATGAGGTCCAAAAATTGTGCAATCTTGCGCTAAACAGTCAAAGCGTCTCATGTTATTTCTATTAATTCGGAAAATATATTTTTAAGCCATTTCCACTCTTCCAAAAAGTGATTTGGGATTTCAAGACGAGAATAGATCCATTGATTCACCTCATCATCAAAATCAAATTCGGGTGAAAATTCTTTATCGCGCAAAATGCTCTCTGCCCAATCGGGGATCAGAGGCGATAAGGTATTTTGACACCTCAAAAAATAAGAGACAAACTTTTCAAGCGCCTCTTGTGCATTAGAAATGGTTTTTATTTTCCCTGTCTTTAAGAAATAGATCTTCGGCGTTTGCAAGGCAATGCATACAGCGAGCACTTCTGGCCATACTTTTAATAGAGAAGATAGCTGATCACCGCCAAAATGCAAAGCACCATCCTCCATGCAATGAGGAATTTCTCCAACAATCTCGAGGGAAGAGACTTGAATGGGAGGCAATTCCGATCCATTTGCTGTTTGGTAAAAAGTGAGAGAGGTTCTCTTTTTTCCCCAATCGTCTAATTGCTTTTGCATCTGAGCTGCCCTTTCTTGGCACGCAATAGAAAAGGCCTCTTGAAAAATTCCTGGATAACGCCCTTTTCTCGCAGACAAGACTTGCGGTAGAGGCCATTCTAAGGAGGAGCGGGAAACAATCGATTTATGAGCGTGGAAAGAGCGCTCTTTTCGGTTTTCTAAAACAATATTTTCCACTTTTTGCAAATAGTATTTCCATGGATTGCGAGCAAAAAAAGTGAGCTCATATAATGAGAGTTGTCCCTCTTTTGAAGGCTTTTCTTCAGGACAAGTAAAAGAGAATTTAGTTACTTTTTGTTGTGGAAAACTTTGTGGAGCGATTTTTTTTATCGGAATAGGCCAAACATCTAATAATTCTTGGACAATTATGGAAGGGCCCACAGGTTTTCCATCATGCGGCGAAATGTGGCCGTAACTGATCATCAGATATTCTTTTGTATTCAGAAGAATCTGAAGAAATAAATACCGATCGATATCGGCTATATCAGGTGCTTTTTTTAAAAGATCGAGTGATGTGGCAACTCTTTTCCGAGGAAAGCTCTCTTCATCCATTCCGAGAAGAAAGCAAGCGCGCGCCGGTATGACTGCCCCCTCCACAATCGACCCACAGGAAACTGCATGGAGAGAATTCCCATTGCAAGAGGAATATAAACTTTGCGTAAACAGATCTTCGATCAAATCAAAAGGGCATTCAGAAGAATCTATTCGAGCTTTTTTTAAATTTCTGATCGCACGATCAAAAGCCGCCCCCTCTTCCTCTTGCAATAAATATTTTTCTGCAAGCGCTTCCATTTGAGCTGCCCATTTCTCAAGCGATTGATTCTTATAACAGAGATCGGCTTGCAATGATTGGAACATTTCTAAAAGCTTTTCTAGTGTCTCAAAAGAGGTGATTGGAATCATTTCGCGAACAGGTCCTGCCTCGAGTGTCGTTGCTTTTTTGAGCAATTCAGCAAACCCTTTTTCCCAATCCGATGAATATTGAAAGATCTCTTCTATCCACCGATTCCAATGGATTACCTCTTTTTCTGCTAAACGCATTTTTTTTAAAAAACTTGGTTCATTGACAAGCTTCTTTATTTTCTTTTCATTCCAAGGACCTTTCATCAAATCGATCAAATGGATAATCCCTCGATAAAACGAATTTTGAACCCCTTTCTGAGAAAAGCGGTAAGGAATTAATGCTTTAGAAAATAGACACTCGATGATCGGTATGTATTGTTGAATATCAGGCGCAAGAACGACAATTTCAGAAAATAAAAGCCCTTTTTCATTTGCTAGATTCAAGATCTCTTTACAAAGGATCTCCACCTCACAAAACCTCGAAGCTCCTGTCAAAAACACTTGAATGGAGTGATCAGTTTTTTTCTCTCCCTCAAATTTTTCAAAATTGACAATTTCGTTTTGTAATGCGCCTAACATGGTCTTTGTGTGGGTAGGTGCGTAGGCAACTTCAGTCTCCACATCCAATCCTTTCTCTCTTCCTAGCTTTCCAAGATTTGCAAGGATCCGAGGCGCATTTGAAAATTCAGTGTTACGAAACGCCTCTTTTTCAGAGCGCACATCCTCCCAAAAATGGATACAAGGTGAAAAAAGATAAAAATAGCCCCCAGATTGATTCAAGTAGGACCAAAAAATAGTGGGTAAAGTATTAAAGCCAAAAAAATGGCATGGATCACTTGTAAAAAAAGGCTTCCCTTGCAAAAACTGCACTGGTAATTGGAAATCTGATGAAAATAGAGAATGAAAAAGGGCTATTTGCCAATCATCAACTTCCGGAATCCCATATTTACCATAAGAAAAAAGGAGATCTGTCAATTGGAGAGTCAATTCGAGTTGGTTCTGCTCTGACGACAATTTCTGATAGATCAAACAACGCATCTCAAGTTTTGTAGGCATCTCTGGAAACTGAGAATAGAGCCATTCATCAATTGTACAAATTTTTACCCCTGCCACACATCCAGAAGGGCTAAAATTGGCCAATTGAACAAGTAACCATTGCTTGAAAGCCCCATTTGGGACAAAAATCCATTGTTTTTTTAAAGTACCGCTATGTTCTTGCAAAGCCGCAGCTAAACATTGAGCAAGAAGACCAAAATTTTGACTGACGATTGCAACGCTTGAATGATGCATGCATTTCCATTATATACGGTTTGGGTTATTGATCAATTTTCTCACTTCCTAAAAGTGGACTTGGCATGGTATGATAAACGTAAAATGCGTTGGTTATTGAAAACAAATTTTCGTTCTTTTTATTTATTGAACGCCGCTCAATTTTTAGGCGCGCTAAACGATAATCTCTTCAAATTCCTCGTTATCTATCTCCTTATCGCGGTTAAGGGCCAAGCATCTGCAAATATTATCCTATCACTTGCCGGGGCTATTTTCGTGATTCCCTTCCTCCTGTTTTCATCGGCTGCCGGTGTTTTAGCAGATCGTTTAAGCAAAAGAAATATCATCGTTTTCTGCAAAATCCTCGAAGTCAGCATCATGCTTTTTGCCTGTATCGCGGTATATGCCGTCTGGGAAGTGGGACTTTATACTGCCCTTTTTTTGCTCGCAACGCATAGCGCAATTTTTGGACCATCCAAATATGGAATCATCCCGGAAATCGTCGAACAAAAAATGGTATCACGGGCAAATGGGTCGCTTTCTTCGATGACATATCTTGCCATGATCATTGGCACATTCCTCATTTCACTCCTGACACTCATTACAAATAAAAACTTTCTATTGATTGCTTTCTTTTGCACTCTTGTCGCAGCCTCAGGTCTTATTATTTCCTTTGGCATTCAACGAACACATGCAGGGAAATCAAGGAAAAAAATTAACCCTTTTTTCTTTTATGAGATTTATCAAACATTAAAAATTTGTTGGAAAATTCCCCATACTCTTCCCTGTATTTTGGGCTCTTCATTTTTCCTTTTCGTTGCCGCATTTACTCAGCTCAATATGATCCCTTTTGCAATGGAATCATTGAACCTAAGTGAGGTAGGAGGGGGATTTCTTTTTCCAGCCGCTGCTATTGGAATTGCCATTGGTTCAATGTTGTCTGGAAGGGTTTCAAAAGACACTGTAGAGCCAGGAATTACCTGTATTGCCGGCTTTTTTTTAGGAATTTTATTCCTTTTACTTTTCTTATTCTCAACCTCTTTAGTTGCAGTAGTCATTTTGCTCCTTCTCCTGGGAATTGCAGGAGGATTTTACGTAGTTCCATGTGACTCCTTTTTGCAAGTCTATAGTCCCAATGAAAAGCGCGGCCAAATCATTGCTGCTTCCAATTTTTTAAGTTTTGTTGGCGTTCTGTTGGCTGCAGTCTATCTTTACATTGTTGGTCAAGAATTTGGCCTAAGTGCCGCAAGTGGCTTTGGAATTTTAGGAATACTCTGTTTAGTCGTGAATCTTGTGATGATTGGGCGATTGTCCTCCTCATTCTTTCCCTTTTTTGCAAACCGCATTCTAAAAAAATTTAGAAAAGCCCATCTTTTCTCATCCGTACCAAACGGAGTGCTCGTTTTGCGGAGTAACTCGTGGCTTGACGCCATTCTCCTGTTTACATTCCTTCCCCGCTTAAAAATACTCGCGCCAGGCGCAAGCTTTCCCCATTTCCCTTGGTTCAATGGCTTATTTGACACAATCCGCATGCTTCCCCATGAAGTAGATAAAAATAGGCTCTCTGCAGAAATTCTGAAGTGTGAAAAAGGGGGAAACCCCGTTTGCCTTTTTTTCCATCGCGAAGGCGATCCCGCAGTTATAGAAGGCTATGCAGAAGCGCTTGAAGAACTCCAAGTAAATGTGGCTGTCGCAAGGCTACAAAAAAGCTCTCATACCAAAAGATTTCTCGGTATCAAGTATCATCAAAAACAGATCAACATGAAATTTTAACTCAATGTACGGTAAACCCGATAGGGATAAACGGCATTCGCTCCGCAATTCCAAGCAGGATCGGAAAGATTACTGATTCGTACCCATGGTTTTTGTTCTTTTATCGATGAGTGAATGAATTGATCTTCACCTAAAAATACTCCCACGTGTGAAATCTGATTGCGGGATTTTCCCCAAAAAATGAGATCGCCGATTTCTGGAATTGTAACGTCTTGAAATCGAGTGTCTTGCGCTTGTTGCCAAGAATCTCGAGGAAGTGCAATGCCCATGTGTTGATAAAGCATTTGAGCAAGTCCCGAACAATCAAATCCAAAACTAGAGCGTCCTCCCCAAACGTAAGGGATTCCTAAAAATTGAGTGCCAAAGGTACGAATCGCATGCTTATCTAATGTGGGTTTTAAGCTGAGATTCCCAGAATGAAGATAGACAATTTCTTGATTGGGAAGTTCCACTGTAGACCAATCAGAATCGGAATCGATCACTTTCACACCTACCCCAAAGGGGAGATAAAAGAGAGGTCCTGGGAGAATCGACTTTTGCTTGTAGATAGGGACACTGTTTCTCGATGTCACCATCGTTGCCAGATATTGATTAGGGACAAGACACTTGGAGTAAATCCAACCTTCATAACCGTCAGCTGTTTGGATGAGTGAATGTGATTTAAATTCTTGGATACATACGACACTCTCTCCAAAAAGAAGCTGAGAAACGATTTCTGTATCGTCTATTGCTTTTCTCATGTTCACAACAGGCGTTATAGAGACTTTTTTAGAAGGCGTAAATGAACTCCAACTCAACTTGCTTGTAGATCAGGTTTGGTCCAATGTCATGATCTAAAGTCCATGAACATTGAAAATCGGGATTGATCGTCATGTTGTCTGTAAATGCATACAGTCCATCCAATGAAAATCCGTAAAAATTCCCATTCCCAACTGCATCTCTTCTAGAGGTTATTGGTCCACCCGATCCATCATTTCTTCGAGTATAAAGTCCCACCCCCTCTGCATTTCCCCTTCCTATTCCGCAAGAATCAAACCCAGGGATTGCTTGCGCTTGTACCCATTGGAAATTGGCATCAAATGCCCAATCAAATTTCTTTTTCACCGTGCCAATCGAGACTCCTACATACCATCCCCAGTTTTGTTTACCAAATGGTTGATTATAAACGTTAACCGTGGCTAATGGATTCGATAAAGCCAAGTGATTTGTAAGCACAGCACCATAAAATTTGACCAGTTTCTTCCCGGTCCAATATGGGAAAAATTGATAAGAGGCCAAAAATTGGGAAACTAAAAAACGAAATCTCAAATTTGTGAGCTGTGTTTCTATAGCCGTATTCCCTTTTTCTGTCTCTCCGCCAGGTCGATCCCAATCAATGATTGTATATTTTAAATTCAACCCAACGTTTGCGATGCGCAAGGCACCTATTTCAGCAATAAATCCATAGTGATTGGTTCGGTCATTGATCACAAAGGCGCCGAATTGAGTAATAAAATCACCAACTGATGGAGAAACTCTACTCAAACGGAGAAGAGCTCCATCAAACACAGATCCAAACTCAATTTTAGATTCAAAGACATTACTTAAGTACCTACGTCCAATTTCAGCGTCCATATTAAATGTATCGCCGGAAATAAGTCGGGCACCGATATAGGCTTTTTCTAACCGTATTTTGTTGAATGTGCCTGAGCGTATGCCCATATCATTGTCATATTCAATTTTGACAGTTGCCCATGTACGATCGGCTCTGTAATCGAACATCAGATTAAACTCAACATCCCATGCAAACATGGGTCTCGGACCGCCGCCGCCGCGAACTTGATCCCCATTTCTCTGTTCGCTTGTCGCTTGAAATTCAGTACGCACTTCGCCACTCAAAGAGAGATCCCCCCCAATTTCTCGCATCGTCACAAGTCGTTTGTCTTGTAACCATCGTCGTAAGGCATCCATATCTTTTGCGTCAGGATCTCTTCTTCGGGAAATCCCATCCGGTGATTGAGCAAATATCGGCAGCGCAAGCACTGATAAACAAAAAATAAAACAAAAACGTATCATAAGAGGGATCATTGTACGAGTAAGAGATTTTATTGGCAAAGATAAAAACCGGAGTGTTAAAAACGGACTTGGAATAAAATAGATGCACCTTCTTCGAAAAGGTCTCTCCATTCAAAATTAGCTAAGAACCAATTTCCGCGAGAATAACTCAACCCCACAAAAGGGCCAAGATGTTGATCTTCATGAATCCAGAGGGTCTTCTCTATCCCCAAAAGTTTTCCTGTCGTCCGATTGATTGCACAACCGGCATATGGGGTAAAAATCCCAACCCTATAGCTAAAGGCGGGAGAGACTTGCCAATAGCGCAAGTGAGAGCCGTCGGTATCAAAACCACCAAGTTTAGCATCGAGGGCAAAATTGAAATCTCGAACGTTAAAGATGATGAGCTTTGCATCTACTGACCACAGGATTCCTCCCTTAATTTTAAGGTGTCGATGATCCAATTTCCATGAATACTGGGCAGATCCAATTTCTGCTTGAATATTGAATCGTTCAGCGATACTAAAGACAAGAGTCCCTGACTCTGAAACGCCTGTAATGCGCACCTTATGCCCTCTTTTATGCATTTTTTTTTCAAAAAGGCAATCGCCAATAAAGCCACACTGAGGGTTTGTCATCTGCGTATCTCGAATTGCAAACCCTTCTTCAATCAGCGCAGGGAGAGATGGATTGATGATCGGCGCTGCATGGAGAAATGTGATCATTAGAAACGAAAGTCTGCTGTAACGGATACTGCCTCCTCAGAAATTAGGCGTGATTCCACCGTGAGCATAAAATATTGTCCATTTGAGAGTGTGCATCCAAGATACATCCCTACAGGATGACGAACTCTTAAATGATCGCTATGGGCTCCAAAATCTGCAAATGATGACGCAAGTCCTTTTAACACAGTGAGATCACTTATATATAGAGCGCCGATATAGGGAGTAAATAAGCAAATTTGATAAGAAAATCCGAGGTTGAACTGCCAGCCATGCCATTCACATTTTCCCCCAACAATTGATATTGGATCTCCGTCAATTGTGAAGGTAGAGAGGTGATGATGAGACGCGCCATATCTTGCGCCAAACCCAATGTCAAATTGACGATCGTTGTATAGGATAGCCTGTCCTCCAATTGACCATAGAAAATTGCGAGCAGCTGTCATTTGAACATATCGGATTCGATCTGCTAAATCGGTAAAACGCCAATTTGCATTCACTTTAGAGTAGCCAAAAACTCCATACAGGTCGAGTCGTTCCAAAATGTTTAATGTCGCGACACCCGAATGGGTGCTTCGCGTATATTTATCGACAAGCCCTGAACCTTTTTCCGCCTGTTCCATATTCCCATCAAGGACAAAGTCGCCCTCATAACCGCCACGAATATTGGCCCATGCTTTGCATGGAATCAAAAAGCCCCTGGTCAAAATATGGGGGGAAGAGGGATTTCCAACGGGAGCCGCATGAAGACAACAACAGAAGAGCAATAGGATCATTCTCATGGAGCAACACCCAATGATTCGCCAAAATTTGCTTTCGTCTCAAAACCTTTCTGCGAGCTCATTACGAGATCTTTATCGAAAACGATACTCCCTTTTTCAAACAAGAGAACAATACAGGAGCCGCCAAAAGAGAAGTACCCTTTTTCATCGCCCTTCTGTACGGGTTTCTCAGGAGTATAGGTTTGATGAATGGTGCCAACACAAATCGCACCAATTTCGATACATAGAATTTTCCCAAAAACTACTGTATCAAAATCGGTAATAACCCGTTTATTTGTCCATAAAATCGAAAAATTTTTCCTTAATGCGACAGGATTTACCGAATGATAGTGTCCATCAATTGGTTTTGCAATTCCAGGGATCCCATCAGAAACAAAGTGAAAACGGTGATAATCGGTGGGGCATAGACGTGCGATCACCATCGATCCATCATGATAGCGCCTTGCGTAGGCCCCATTTTGCAAAAAAGTGACTAAATCAAATGGCTTTCCCTTCACATAAAAAAGATCTTCCTGTCTCAAATAAGGGAAAACTAAATATCTTCCATCTGCAGGAAGACATGCATTTTTAGGATCTTGAACAATGGGTCTAGATTCTTTTTTTAACGTGCGGGTGAAAAAATCATTAAATGAGTAAAAATTAGTATTTGCAAATTCTGATCTGTCAATCCCGTAATCGTTGATGAAAGGATCTATTTTTTTTGCGCTAGAGGGACTTTTTTGAAAATAACCATAAACTCGTGAAAAAAAAGGGACGCGCGAAAGGATCGGAGTCAATAAAAAAGAGAAAAGCCTTGATGCCCAGCTATCTCCATAAAAAAGAGAAAGGGCTCGATGGCCATAAATTTTTTCTTCTTCTACGGTATTTGTTTTCCGATCAATGTATCGAATTTCCATTTTTTATAGTTTACCGAGTTTTTGCACCTCAGTCAAAATCTTTCTATGACCCGATGAAAAGGGGAGCTCTTTCAGCTTGGCAATTTCAATCCATTCATTTTCACTCTCAAATTGTTTTGTTTTGATTAAGTATGGAAATAAATGCGCTTTATATTTTGTAAATGTATGATTGCATGGAGTTAATTTAATAAACAATTGATCTGCTTGATTGAGTATATATTCTAATTCTCGTTCTACCTCTATATAAGAAAATTCATACAGATCAGCCATGACCTTTCCCTTTTCCCCTTTTCTGACAAGAATAAAGCCGTCACTTTCAAAAACAAATACGATGCGATAGAGTAAAGTGATCGTTTCATCTTTTGCCTTCAAGGGCAAATAGGCTTCTCGATTGCGCTCTTTAGCAAGACATGTATTTTGTAAAGGACACGCATCACATTTTGGCTTCGGCGTACAAATTGTGGCTCCTAATTCAATGAGCGCCTCAGATGTTACCCAAGGAATGTTCGGATCCAATAGCTCTTCTGTTTTCTCTATAATTTTTTTTCGAGCTGCCGGCTTTGTAATCTCTTCTTCAATGCAAAAATAGCGAGAAATCACACGCATTACGTTCCCATCGATGGCACGTGCTCTTTGCTGAAAAGCAAAACTTCGAATGGCACCCACTGTGTAGGGACCAAATCCTCGTATCGATAGGAGCTCTTTTTCAGAGCTTGGAATCTCTCCACCAAATTTTTCGACAATATCTTTAGCAGCGCTATGCAAATTTCTCGCTCTTGAATAATAACCTAACCCTTCCCAAGCTTTAATCACTTTTTCAATCGGCGCGATGTAAAGCGATTTTACATCGGGGAATAGCTCCATAAAGCGTTGGAAATAAGGGATGACGACAGATGCCCTTGTTTGCTGCAGCATCACCTCAGATATCCAAACTCGATACGGCGTTCGATTGATTCTCCAAGGAAAATCTCTTTTGTTCTCTTCAAACCATTGTTCTAATATATTCATCTTGATGCGCTGCGCTTTAAATACTGGTCCTGATTTTCATCTCCTCGATCATATTGGACCCTTTGCATACTCAATGAAAATGCCAATATATATCGAAGAGGAAAAGAATTTTACACTCTCCAAACATTATTATCCTATGTTAGAGAGCATTCATTTCCCAGAAATTGCAACAAATCTTGGTTTTTTTGCAAAAAATTTTGACGAGCTTTACGAGTGCAAATTTTGGCTTCCCCATCTTAAACTTCTTTTTAAGAATCTCTATCAAAAGGAGATGAAACTCATTTTTTGTGCTCATGGACAATCAGATAAAGGATTTAGCTCGCCTCTTCTCCAACCTTACTCTACACAAGATACCTGTATGATTTATGGACCTCTTTTAAAAGAGATGCTAGAAGAGCTCAATATTCCCGCAAAATGCAAATATACAGGCAATTATCGCCTTGCATTCTACGAACAACACAAACAATTCTACGACGCACTCGCTAAAAATGAAATTTTTGCCCGTTTTCCATCACAACAATTCACTCTTCTCTATGCCCCAACATGGCTCGATGCAGATAATTCTACGAGTTTCTTTCAGTCGATCACAACACTTTGCGAAAAGCTGCCAAACAGCATCAATCTCATCGTAAAAGTCCATCCTCTTCTTGAAATGCGAAATCCAGCCCATTATTACGCGCTCCCTAACCTAATTGAGAAAAAACCAAATCGAATCCTCATCACCGATTTTCCTTTAGTCTATCCGTTACTTGCGCGTGCAGATGCCTATTTAGGTGATTATTCTTCAGTAGGTTATGATTTTCTCTATTTTCAAAAGCCGATGTTTTTCTTATTGAACAAGCAGTTGCCTCTTGGAAAGATACATAAGTGCGGGGTCATTTTGGAAAGGATTGAAGATCTCTTCAGTATGCTTGATCAAAATCGTTATCGTGAAAGTCAAATGGCTCTCTACCAGAGCGCTTTTAATCACCTCGAGGAGGAAGGACAAACAATGCTTCTAAATCACTCATCGTATCGATGATTGGGTGCACCTCAATTTCATAAGAATAGCCACCCGGTTTTGGTCCCTTTACCTCTTTGACAAATCCTACCTTTAAATCGGGAGGAAATACACCATCAAAACCTGTTGTCACCAACAAATCTCCCTCTTTTAATAATGGTAAATTCTTTGGCGCACTCCCTTCTTCATCTGCATAATCATAATTAAATCCAATTCCTTTCAATGTTGAACTCCGTCCCCTCCAAAGAGGCGATGAGCTCCCATGAAGCTCACCCTTAGCAAGATATAGCTCTGCATTGTCTGAAACGCGAAGGGCTCTGACAGCAGGAGATAATCCTGAATCAGAAATGAGTCTGACACGAGATTGTTTATTTCCCACATAATCGACGATGCCAACTAAAGCACACCCAGAAACAACGGGGCTATTCTTCGCAATCACCTGCTTTCCCAAAACCAAATTATCTTCTTCTCCCACATTGATCCATAAACTGCTTCCCCAAGAAGCTGGATCGCGGAAGATCACCACAGATGGCATCGCCATCAACTCCGATTGCAAAAGGTTCTGCAGATGGCGCGCGCGTCTTTCAAAAAAAGGCTTTTCACTCTTCTGTGAGGAAAACCTTTCATATAAAGCAATTTGATCCTGCATCCTCTGTTCGTCATTTAACCATTGCGAAAATTTTCTTATCTGAGACCTGAGCATTGCATTCTCTAACTCGAGTTGCGCAAATTCTTTTTCATTTTTATGCACTTTTGTAAACTTGGGACGATCTGACAAATACTTTCTAAACCCTTGCGCACCCTCCCAAACAGGCCCAAATGATGCGACCGAAAATGAGCGCAACCGATCCGAAACATTGACCGGAAGATTGATCCAGCAAAAAAGGAGAGCAGCGATTGCAATATAATAAGGAGATAATCCTTTACGCATAAGAATTATATATATCAGAAAACAGAATGAACGCGAAAAGGAATTTACCCCCATGTTTCTAAGAAGCAATGGGGAGAGGAACGAAATTCTTTTTTTTGACTTTCGTCAAAAAAAATCGACAGCAAAGTGGCCATTCTTGAATTTGTTCCAATGGTCTGCTATACTCCGACCAGTCACAAAAATGTGAATTTCGGCTAGCGTGAAAGCTGTCGATTTTGGACGCTTTGACGCGACCCAAATTCACATTTTTGGACTGGTCAGAGTATAATATATCTGGCAATTGCGGGGCGTTAGCTCAGTTGGTAGAGCGCTACGATGGCATTGTAGAGGTCATCGGTTCGAATCCGATACGCTCCATTTTCGCCCCTAAATTGTTAATTTTAAGCAGCTTTTCGTTCTATTTTTTCCTTAACAGCATTTGCTTTTGTTTTGATTCTTTTCGCGACTCGTTTCGCTTTTTTTACTTTTCGTTTATTTTTTGCTAACTCTGCTTGAATCCTCTTATCAAACTTTTGTTTCATTTCGTGTGTGACATGCCCGATTTTTTTATATTTACGGACTAGATCTTTTTGCAATTCCTTCCCTTTTTTTGTGCCAAATAGGAAAGTTGCTGCAGCAGCAAGCGACCCACCGATAACGATTCCTTCAAGTAATTCTGAATAAGAATGTTGTGATTTAAAACTAAACATAGTTCCCTCAATGTTGGAATTTTTTCCATAAATTTATCCCTGCAGCGATCCAATCAACTACAGCACCTATCGTACTTTCATTTTGATTGATTGTTTTGCCAATATTTTTGACAACAGCAGGCTCTTCTACTTGATGACTTTCTAGAATTTCTCCCACATGGCTCACAACCTTTCCGACATGTTCTATGGAAGTTTCCTTTTTTCTTAAGGCTAAAAAAATCGCAATTGCACCAACGCCGACTAGCCCGCCAATTAAAATTCGTGTCACCATTTTTTCGTCAGGATCTGAATTTTTCATTACTTCATCTCATTTTTAATTTTGTTAAATAATTGAATTCCTTCTAGGACAAATCCAGCGATATCTGCATATTTCCCACTGGGATAACTTTCAGATCCTTTTTTTAAGGCATACAAAGGTCGAAATAAGATATCGAGCCCTTCAGATTTCTTCTTTACATCTACAATGAGTTTATTTGTATTATGGATCATTTCAACACTCGGTTCTGAAAGACTGTGCAATACATTTTGAGCTTCAGATAGAACTCTCTGTGTTTTTTTTAAGACTTTGCGCAATCTTTGCAGACTGATAATGAGAAAAATAACGAGAGCAACAAAAGCGAGAGCAATGGTTCCAACGCTAATTTCAATAATCATTATTCTCTCAAATTACTTCGTTAATTATATTAATAACATATAACTGATTAATTAATAAATAATAATTACATAGCTTCTATGCATTAATGATTTAAGATAGCAAGCGATGAGAGGATTTAGGTAAGAGGAGGCTTACGGGCAACGATATAATGACTTGTCGTGAATAAGCGCATACGGTCAGCTTCGACGAAGGCCTCTCCATCTTTTACGAGACGATCGAAGAGGGGCTTAAAGTGGGCTGGCAAGATCTTATATCGTACACAAAAATGGATGAGCTTCGTGACACGAGTAAAAAACTTATCTGCGTTTTGGATGAGGGGCGCTTGCAAGCCGTCGATGCTTGCATTTTCGTTTTTGAGAATCTCAAAGCCTGCCTCTTTTAAGAGTCGTATACTATTATCGACAGTGTGAGTCCCAATTGCTCCGATGAGCGGTTTTACTCGCTTCATTAGACTTGCATGATGATCATTTTTAGGATCATAGGCACTTAAAGACACCCAATCTAAGCATCCAAATTTGCCACCAGGTTTTAGAAGTCTGTGCACCTCTTTAAAGGTCTTGCCAAGATCTTTTGCGAGACTAAAAAGACATTGAATTTGATACACATGATCAAACGATTGTGATGGAAATGAGTATGGAATTTGATTGACATCTCCTTGCACAAAGTTGGTTTTCTTTGTTAGACCATTGCCAGTTGCAAATTTGCGAGCTTGTTTAAGTTGATCAAGATCAATATTTAGACCTGTCACGTGAGCGCCTGACATTTGGGCCATGTGACTTGCAACACGTCCTCTTCCACAGCCAAGATCTAGCACCTTGTGGGATGAATTGAGGCTTAAATCTGCGCACATCATTTTTTCAAAGAGTTTTTGATTTGTGATGATGCTTGCAGAGAGATCGATCGCGGGTGGAATATACATTTTCTCCACTTGACCTACAGAACAGAGATGATTCAAAACAGAGTAATAGTCGACGATCTTCTGCTGCATGACTTTCTGATAATCGGCCCCTAGTTCTGCAATCAGACGCTTTTCATCCGCCCAATCGTGATCGTAAATGACGTAAGAATCTAAAAAGGCCTCTACCTTTGCCTGAGGAAGTGTATAAAGAGTCTTCAGTGATTTCAGAATTGTTGTGAGTCGATAGGTCCAAAATTGAGTTTTCGAAGCAACAGCAGAAAGTATCGCCATATATATGATCCTATTTAAGCTCATCGTATCAATGAAAATTTTCAATGTCTAGAAAATCTTCATTTGTTGCAGACTAGTCCCATGTCTACACTTTTGAACCCAGAACAAACTGAAGCTGTCCTTCATGGCGATGGTCCTCTTCTTGTCTTAGCCGGCGCAGGATCTGGGAAAACACGGGTCATTACCTATCGAATTGCCCATTTAATTGAAACCGGAATAGATCCAGAACAGATTCTTGCTGTGACTTTTACCAATAAAGCGGCAGAGGAGATGCGGACCCGTATTCATGCATTGAAAAATGCGCGTGTTCTGGCAACCACATTCCATAGTTTAGGAGCCCGTATTTTGCGTGGATCCATTCATCAACTCGGGTTTCAAAATATATTTGCAATTTACGATGAAGATGATAGCGAAAAGTTGCTCAAAAACTGTCTAGATCAATTGGGATTTGGTAGTGGAGATAAAGGTTTTGTAAAAGAAACAAGGAGAGCGATATCTGAAGCGAAAAATAATCTTACTGCAATCAACGACAATGTGCTTTCTCAAGTGTATCATATTTACAACCAAAAACTTAAGGAATGTAACGCCCTTGATTTTGACGATCTGCTTTTCCTAACAGTGCAACTTTTGCAAAATTTTCCGGAAACTCGAACTTTTTATCAGAATCGATGGCGCTATATTTTAATTGATGAATATCAAGATACAAACATTGCTCAATATACAATCGCAAAAATACTCAGTGAAAAGTATCAAAATATATTCGTTGTTGGCGATCCGGATCAGTCCATTTATTCCTTGAGAGGTGCGCGCTATCAAAATATCTTAAATTTTGAGCGCGATTTTCCCGGCGCTCGTGTCATCACCTTAGATCAAAATTATCGAAGCACCAACACAATACTTGAAGCTGCCAACGCGTTGATTGCAAAGAATACAAATCGATTTGAAAAAGCCTTGTGGAGCGAGCTTGGTGAGGGATCTAAAATCGGTCTCTATATCGCTTATAGTGAAAGACAAGAGGCCGATTTTGTAGCACAGCGGATCAATCAACATCATCACTATGACACTTCCTTAGACTCAATTGCTGTGTTTTATCGAACCAATGCACAATCCCGCCCCTTTGAAGATGCCCTTCTTTCACGTAGAATTCCTTACATCATCATTGGAGGCGTCTCTTTTTACGAAAGAAGAGAGGTGAAAGACATTCTCGCCTATTTGCGCATATTGATATCGAATACCGATCTGATTTCCTTTTTACGTACTATCAATGCGCCAAAAAGGGGAATTGGCCTTGCCTCTCTGGATAAAATCATACACAGCGCAACAACACATCAAATTCCAATCATTACTTTTTGTGAAGAGCATTTGGATAAAATAAAGCTCGGTGGCAAGCAAATTGAGGGAATGAGAAATTATCTACAAACACTTCACCGTCTTCGTACGACTACACCGCGACTTAAAATCGCCGAAGTGATTCAAGAAATCCTTAACCTCACCGGATACCTCGCTTTTCTAGAGCAAGATCCAGAAACTGCGCAAGAAAGGAAAGAAAATATTGATGAACTCATGGGAAAAGCAGCTGAGTGGGAAGAGGCCCAAGAAAATCCCTCTATTCAACTCTTTTTAGAGGAGCTCACCCTGCGCCCCACTGCAAGCGTTGAAAATCCCGATGCTCCCTGTATCAAAATGATGACTCTTCACAATAGCAAAGGGCTCGAATTCCCCATTGTCTTTCTCACAGGACTCGAAGAAGATATCCTTCCTCACATCAATTCTAAACTAGATCCTGCGGCCATCGAAGAGGAGCGCCGTCTCTGTTATGTCGGCATCACAAGAGCGAAGAAAACCCTCTATCTCACCGCTTCTACATACAGATACACTTGGGGGACAGAAAGGCTGATGGCCCCGTCCCGCTTCCTTAGAGAAATCCCCGAAGAACTTCTCCTTAGATTATGAGTTGCTTAGCAAGAAAATAATTTCACTCCGTTTTTCGGGAGAGATTATTTTTTGGAGTCCTGAAGTTTAAGTTCAGTCGATCATCAAAAAAATTTTTTGTTTCGATCCACACGAGCGATCTTGTTCTTGTATTATTTCAAAAAAAAATATAATCGTGAATCATGCAGCACTCATTTTCCGAAACAACTTGAGGAATCGGGAATTTGGCAAAAAGGCTACTCAGAATTTTCATTTTGCTGCGGAGAAAAGAAAAAAAATGTCTTTTCCGATGAGCAAGTAATCGAAATGAACCGAGTCGAAATGAACATTGCTGAATAATGAGTAGCTAAAAAAAACAACATAAAGGAGAAATATATTATATGGAAAAGAAAGAAATTCAACATAAATGGGCTGAAATCGTAGCTAAAGCATGGTCAGATCCTCAATTTAAAAAAGAACTCCTTGCAAATCCACAAAAAGCTCTTAAAAAATTAGGAATCGATGCACCCCAAAAATTAAAAATCATTGAAAATACGAACGATAGTTTCTATGTAGCACTTCCACAAAAACCAGAAGGTTCTATTTCAGACAAAGAACTCAAAAATATAACAGCGGCTGGGGCAGACGCCACTGCAGTACCTTGCAACAACTACTGATGGTGTTGTAGTGTTTTTTCGAAAAAGTATCTTCCAGATTTTTTCCCTGCTTAAACCCTCTCTTGCGCTTTCTGCGGATTTTAAGAAAGCGCTTTCTTTTATGGAATTGTTTTCATTTTGTCCTCGTAACTTGTTCTATTTCGAATTTCCGTTGAATGGTAAGAACAAATGGATGGATATTTCAATTCAACTTAGTATGTTAACTGCCTCATTAAAAACGAAAAAAATGACATTTTTCGATCTGTTTTCTACTCTAGCGATGACTCAAAGCCAAACATGGAAGAACATTGCTTTTTTCCTGGATCGTTATGAAGATCAGTTATTCAAACATGGTGTAGAGATTGACACTGGTAGTGATTCGAAATGGCCGCCCTTGCCTAATTTATTCATATCTACAATGCACGAGCCACTCACGTTGATCAAAAACGCGGCGCAAACATTACAAAAACCACTCTCAAAAAAGACAATTTACAATTTGCAGAACTTTTTAGAATCATCTCCATCAGGAGTATTCATTTTCGGATTCATGCTAGCAAGACCATGTGATGCTGTTCGTTACATATTTCGTGGGCATGAAAATAACTTTGAATTCATTGAAGAACATTTTAAAAACTTCAAGCATATATCTCATTTACACCCATTACATGCTTTATTCCAAAAGCTCAAAATGCACCTCGATAAAGCATCGATTGCTCTAGATGTGGGCGATCAAATTTATCCACATATCGGCATAGAATGTTTTGGAAAACAAGAACACTGGCCTGCTATATTATCTCTATTAAGGAAAGAAAAAATGATCACTCATGCTCGGGGAAAAGCATGCCTAAATTGGATAGGAGCTTCTGTAGAAGAATCTACGAGTGATAATTTCTATTTTTTAGAAAAAAATATTTGTCACATTAAACTAATGTACAGACCAGATCAACCGATAAGCGCGAAAATATATTTAAGTCTCGGGCGCGCACAAATCCCGCTATTTCAATTCCCTCCGTCATATATATCGGAAAAGGCTTAAAAATTTATGAAAAGAGCAAAAACTCTTCAGTTTGTTGCATTTTCTGTTTCAGAAAATCGTAGCGAATTTACTTATAAAATTGATAATCGTTCCGTAAACATATTCCTGACTCACTCTGAACAAAGTACATGTGATGAAAATGCAAAAAAGAGCATCCTTTTCAATATAGGGATGTGTTATCTCACAGATATTGCTTCAGTGGTTTTCCCAGAAAAAGTTATTGTCAATTTTCCAATGACAGATCTTCAATTGGAATTTTGGAAAACAATGTATCAAGAAGTAAGCAGGGAAATCATTTATCTGCAGCGTCAGGATTTCTCTATTTTAAATAGTCAATGGGAAGCAAAGCAAGGCAGTCCATTGCCAATTTTTCATTTTCCAGCAAAACGTAATCAAATTGCTCTCTGTCTTACTGGTGGAAAGGATTCTTTGGTATTATTCAACATGTTGCAAAGCAAAATAAATTTGAAGCTTCTTTTTCTAAATATAGAGACAAATCTTCATCGACAACGTGTGTTTTCTCGAGTAAGCAATTATTTTGATACTGTGAAAAATGGATCAAATGCAATCGTAGTTTTATCAATACTGAAAAAAAAATACAAGCGGGAATGGCCGGGATCATCATCAGTGATGTTTCATTTGGTTCTTAATACTTTATTATTTGGAGACAAATGCAAATATGTTTTAATCGCTAATGATTATAGTTCTCATTTTCCAAACTTGGTTTATCAAGGCTACTCTATCAATCATCAATATTGCAAAACAGTCGATGTGGCCATCAATATCAACAACTATCTTCACCGTTTTGTGACTCCTGATTTTCACTATTTTTCTCCGTTTTTTGGAATTTATGAGTATAAAATCATGGCCCATCTGTTCCAAAACACAGAGTATATCGATGTATGGACCAGTTGCAATCGTGCAGAAATGTATACAATTACAAATTTTTGCTCTAAATGTTATAAATGTGCATTTGTTTATCTCTTAGCTCTTGTGCATGCTCCGGATGGTCAATTAGATGCCTACTTTTCGCGCTCTATGCTAGAAGATGTGGAATTATATAAGCCTCTCATGGATTTTCTAGCGGAAAAACCTTTAGATTGTGTCGGAGAAAAAAAAGAGGTTTGGGTTGCTTTAAGCAAATTGATGAATAAAAAGGAGTACAAAAATACGTCCACCATTCGCCATTTCAAAAAAGAGATCTATCCTATCATCAAACATAAGCTCAAAGATTTTGAAGATGAGATCAATTCCGTTCAAATCGTGCCTCAAGAATTGCCTCAAGAGATCAAAAAAATTATGAAAGAAAATGGGATATAATACTAAGGCGTTATAGGAAACAAACATGCAAATTCATCTAAAACCGGAAATTAGCATTCAAGAGCTATCTGATAAAGAAACGATACTCACTTTACCACATAAATCTTTACAACTTAAGAATTTTCCGCTGAATTTTCGAAACTTTTTCCATCACATAAATCAAAAAAAAGAATCGACTCCTAGCGCTGAACTTTTCTATTTCCTAGAAATCTTAAAAAAAGAATCTCTATTATCTTATTCTGTCTACGATCAAGACAGGTTGTTTCTAAGACTCATTCCGAATTACAACACATACCTGGACATCAATAAATATAGAACAATTGATTCAACTATTTCTTTACAAATTTCTCGTTTTGCTTATCTCAAATCAGAGAAAAATACTTGGATTTTACAATCCCCACTGTTTCAAGGCAAAATTATTTTCACACATCCACAAAGTTTTATTTTATTTCATGCACTCTCAACTCCAAAAAATTTACAACAATTCATCCAAGAATTCCCCGATATTTCAGAAGAGGCAACGCATGACTTTTTTTCTTTGCTTTACCAGACTCATCTTCTAAGTAATGCTGACCAGAATCCATCGCTTATGTACTGGGAATTCCACGACCTCCTTTTCCATGCACAAAGCAGATTGAGAACAGATCAATCATATGGAGGAACATTTCGTTTCTTGAATCAAGTGCCTCCCCTTCCTCCTTTGAAAGAGACTCCTTCTCATCTAATTCAATTGTATAAACCGGATCTCGAAATATTAATGAAATCTGATCCCACTTTCACCCAAATCATGGAAACAAGAAAATCGATTCGAGAACATGGGACAAAACCCATTACAAAAGAACAATTAGGAGAATTCTTCTATCGTGTAGCGCGTGTCAAAGATACACAAAAAACAAAATATTATGATGTTACAAAACGTCCTTATCCAGGAGGAGGCGCTTGCTATGAGTTAGAGCTTTACCCACTCATTCATAGCTGTGAAGGATTGGAAAGTGGCCTGTATCGCTATCATCCGGATCTACATGCGCTTTGCAGTTGTCCTATATCACTAGAGAAACAAGAACAATTACTCAAAGCTGCCACACGAGCAACAGGGAAAATCGACAGTTATCCACAAATATTCATTCTGATTGCAGCTCGATTTGGGCGTATGTTATGGAAATATGAGACAATGGCTTATTCAACCATATTAAAAAATACTGGCGTTCTTATGCAAACAATGTATTTAACCGCTACAGCAATGAAGCTAGCTCCCTGCGCAGTTGGGGCCGGAAATTCCGATCTTTTCGCTGAAGCTGCACAAACAGACTACTATGAAGAAACGACGGTTGGCGAATTCATTTTGGGAAGCATATAAGTCAAATCAATACATACAAAGGTTAATTAGGTTTTAGGAATCTTTTTCAGCGTAGAATACACCTATGAACCAGGGCATATACATAACCTCAAGATTGCGATCAAGAATGAAGCAACAAAGATTTTTCAAACTAGCAATGTGTCCATAGACTTTCACAGGATCAAGTTTCTCTATATTTTCTAACCAAAATTTAGCGCTTTGTATAATTGATTGCGGGGTCGATATTTTTTTGAAGGATTTTAGTTTATAACCTGCTCCTTGAATCAAATTCATAAATTCTTTCTTTGTTCGTGTCTTCAGTTTCCAATTAGGAAAGTTTGTAGCCTCTTTCTTTGCTATAAAATCAACGATTAATAAAGTATTTACATTATCATACAAATTATCTAAAACTTCTTCTGGATTTTTTAAATGACAAAGTGATTGCTGAAAAATGGCAATATCGAAAAACTCATTTGGTTTATATTCATGTAAATCCTGGCAAATAACCTTTATCTGGACTTTGTACAATTTCATGACTTCCTCGCTGGCGCTCGTCAGTCGTGAGATTGTATAAATAAAAATTGATAGAGAGTGGCCAATAGCGCATACTCTTTGGTGCTTAAAACAAACGAGGCACCATGGACTCTCTACCAAAAAGCATTCTACCGTTTTTGCTCCCTTTCTCGGTACTTTTTTCAAAACCATCCTGGAAAAAAGCGCTTACGCTTTTGCTGGGAACTATCGTCTGCACTGGCAGACGAACTATTTGTTCAGCGCTACGTGCAATGGGTTTTTGTGATCAGGCGGGTTTTTCCAAGTTTCATCACCTGTTGAATAGAACTCAGTGGTCTTCCCTCCGCGCGGCCAAAATCTTGTTGTTGATGGTGTTGTCCCTGGTTCCAACGGGATTACCGCTTGTACTCTTTGTCGATGAGACGCTTGAGCGCCGAAGAGGCGCGAAAATCAAGGCCAAGGGATACTACCGTGACGCTGTCCGTTCTTCTAAAGCTCAGGTTGTTATTAGCTCTGGACTGAAGTGGCTGACTATGGCCGTGTCAGTTAGACTGCCCTTTTTGCCAAGAGCCTTGGCTCTGCCATTCCTGAGCGTTTTGGAGTATTCGAAGAAGTACGATGAGCAACGAAATCGACGACACAAAACGACACTTGATTGGACAGGCCAGATGATAGGTCAAGTGCGAAGATGGCTTGGCAAACAAATACAACTTATTCTTGTAGGTGATGGAGGGTTTGCAACAGGGGGATTGGCGTTAGACTGCATTCGCTATGGAGTGACTCTCGTGTCTAGATTAAAAATGAACGCCCGTCTATTCGGGTTCCCTCCTGAAAGGGTGGCAGGTAAGAGGGGGCGCACGGCATCAAAGGGAGAGCGTTTACTGAACTTTAAGCAGATGCTGACATTGAATAATCTGCCCTGGAAGGAAACAGAGGTTATCGGATACGGTGGGATGAAGCGTTTGGTTCGGTACATCTCTGATACCTGCATGTGGGGAGCAGATGGAAGCGTACCCATTCCAATTCGATGGGTGCTCGTGCTCGATCCTTCTGGAAAAATGGACCCCATGCCTCTGATGAGCACCGATCCGCTTTTGACACCGGTGCAAATGATCGAGCTGTATGTGGACAGATGGGGGATCGAGGTGACATTTGAGGAAACACGTGAACATCTTGGTGTTGAAACCCAAAGGCAATGGTCAGAGAAAGCAATTGCCAGATCTACCCCAGTGCTTATGGGACTCTACAGTCTTATATGTCTGATTGGCCAGCAACTGGGGCAAGAGGGAGGTCTTCAAGTGGAGAGAACGACATGGCATCAGAAGGGGCATCCAACATTCTCTGATATGTTGAGGGCCGTACGCATGATCATTTGGAGAGAAAGTTTAATTCCTCGGAAGGGGGAAAAAGGGCCTTCCTTAGAAAATATTACACCAGAAATGGTCGAGTGGGCTGAGGTTATCGTGAAACG
>DAIDIM010000001.1 GCA_027459365.1 Chlamydiota bacterium | reverse complement strand
CAACCATTGAATAAAGAGATCATCCACATTCAAACCAGAGATTTTGGATGCCCAAGCAGCGGTAATTGCAACAATCGGCGAAGAATCAATAAGGGCTTTTTGTAAATTTGCTTCGATCTCCCCTTTTTCACACAAAGTGCTAAAAATAAGTCCAAAAGCATTGATAGCCGCAATGCGCACATCGGGATGCGTATCATGAATGAGCTTTAAAATTTCATCTTTTGCTTGCTTTAGCTCAAAATGGGATGCGATCATGCAGGCAAGCTGTCGCATTCCCGCCCGATTGCTACGGGCAAAAACAATCCATTCGTCCCATTGAATTTGATCATAGATACTGCAAAGAGCTTCAATTGCATAGATCCTCTCTTCGCAACTCGTTGTTTCCGATTGAATCAGCGCTTTTAAGATGGGGGATGCCTCTTTGATACGCAAGATACCACATGCCTTGATCGCCTCAAGACGGACCATCCAAACTTTCTCCTCTTTAAGCATTCGGTTGATCTCATCTTTAAGAGGTGCATCTTGATATTTTCCAGCCATTTGTACAGCAACCGAACGAATCACAGCATTGGAATCGCGTAAAGATTTTAATAAAACTGGCAATGCTTTCGCATCCTGCGTTAAAAATGAGCCGATGAGTGATGCTAATCGCACTCCATACTGAGTTGATTGAAGTCCTTTTCGCAAAACGCCCCAAGCGATCTCTTCAAGCAAATTGCGATCGGTTATCACATCTGGAAACTTTGCATACATTCGATTCCATTCATCTAGCGCCTTCTCTTCCTGACCAAGTGCTGACAAAGCAATGATCAATGTAGAACTGGCCCGCCTTGAATCTGGAAATTCTTTAGATAAGGCCTTAGCCTCTTTGAGTGCTGAAAGAGTATCTTCGATCAATAGATGGGAATGGACTTTCCGTACCCACTCCTCTTCAGTTATAGAAAAACAAAATAGCGGTAATGCTAAAAAAAGAAGCTTAAGGAGCTGTCTAGGAATAAATTGCACCATTTGACCTGCGCGAAATCGCCTAAAATTGACGATCATAAATGGGGTAGTATACGAAGAAATACAATCCCATTTATGGTCGTCGATTTTCGGTTGATTTGGCGCGGTGGAATGGCTCAATTTTATTTCTAGATAGCTCTTAAGCATAGACAATGCATACCAAACTTCCGCGTTGACTACCAGGTTTTTTTTGACAATTAAAGAAAATAATATATGATTAGAAAAAAAATTATAGGGTCTCATGAAAATTATCCTCCCGCTTCTATTTGCCACCACGATTGTTCTAGCAACACCACAAACTTCTATTTGGAATGGAGACAGTGTGTCTCCTAATTGGAGTGACCCCTTAGATTGGATTCCTACAACTGTGCCAGGAATTCCTGGCAATGAAGATGTTGCAGCCGATTTTCTGTCCCCCTCCCAAATGATGAACCAGCCAGTTATTCTTGATGCTAGCTTCACCCTCAATACGATATACGTACATGATAACTACACATTTTCTGCCGACGCTTCAGGATCTCTCACTTTAGGCGGGGGATCATTTATTCCCACCCTCACAATCGATGCAGGGAAAACATTAACATTTGATTCAACTGCCCAACTCACAATTGATTCAATTGTAAGCGGCGGCTCAACAACAATCATGGGATCAATCATTTCGGATGGAAATGTGCAAGTCCTATCTTCTTTGTTCCTTCCTAGTAATTCATCTTTATCGACAAACATTATTGAATCTACAAGTGCAAATATTTCGATCCAAGGGACAATGACAGCAGACTCTTTTTTGATTAATGGAGGCAACATTCTTTCGAATGCGAACACCTCAAACGTTAATATATATAGCCTCATGCGTTTGGAGAATAATGCAATCTTAAAAATTTCTAACGGTTCATTTTTTGCTCATGGTTTCATAGCAGATTCTTCTACTGTTTTCGTAACAAACGTTGGTAATTTAACTATTCCAACAGCAGGTTTTACTAACTCTACTCTAACTATTAAAGGAGGTCATGTAGATTTGGGAACGAATGCGAACTTCGATAATTCCACATTACAGACTGGCAATTCATCCTTTTTATCTTTATCACGATGGACATTCTCGAACTCTATATTCAACATAGATCAAGGTGATTTGCAAGTTCTAGATTCCGGAATTCTTGACACTAATTCTACATTGAACATCCTTTCAGGAAGCTTAACTGCAGATCCGAATTCGGATTTTAGTGTTAGGAATTCTATAGTTAATATCAGTAATGGAAATTTTGCACCTGGATATACCAATATAGAAGATTCGAGTGTGAATATACAACAAGGAAATTTCGAGCCATCAGATCTAATTACGATTACATTAACTGATGCCTATAACGAGCATTCCTACTTTAATATTGGCGCAGGAAATGCAGATTTCCCCGAAGGAATTCGATTCCTCACTGATGACAATAACTTTACGCTTGGATCTCCCCACACATATACTATTTTCTCAATAGCTGACGGGTCTATTATTCATCAAAACTACGATTTAACGGGTCTTCCGGATGAATCAAACTGGTTATTAATTACTAGAAATATAGAAAAAAAAGCCACTGTAATACTCACGTATCTAGGTACCCCACCTTTCCCACCAGGCCCACCTAGCCCTTTTGTTAATCCATCAAATACTCTTCAATTTAGCCCATTGGGAATACTTGCTTCTCTTACTTCAATCCGGAATCTTACGACTCTCCAACATGCTGAACGTATGGGAGATCGAGTGCGCTGGTATGCGAGTGAATATTTCCTAGCACAGGCCGATGTCCCTGTCGATTCTTATCTTGCTCAAAACACATTACTTGCTCAACAATCGCCAGATGAACTTTTGAGTGAGAGGGCTATTGAAAGACCTTACTATCCATGGAGCTTTTATATTGCACCAACTGGATCCTATGGAAATACAAAGAAAAAACATGGCCATTTAGGAAATGACTTTTACACTGTTGGATTTTTGACTGGCTTTGATTGGACTTCCTCCTATGTCACCAATCCCGACCAAAACTACGCGTTCGGAATCGGTTCAATCTTTTACTATAACCACTTCCATGCAAAGGTTGATCAACATGTTGGAAATGCAAGTGTCGATCAAATATTTGCCAATATTTATGGAACTTGGATTTCAAGATGTCTTGAAGAACTTTCTGTGAACTTTAGCGTTGGTGCAGGATACGATTGGAACCATTTTAAACGAAACATCCCAGCAGGTTTTGGAAATAATATCGCTCATAGTGATCCGGGAGGTTATGAAGTGGGAAGTTTTATCGGAATAGAATATCTATTTTCTTGCGCACAGTTTCCTCACATGGGACGTTTCCGATTTATTCCTATTGCGATGCTTGAATATAATTGGCTTTCTCTCAATGATTATACTGAACATGGCGCAGGGATCTTTGATTTGAAAATCAAATCTGATTCAATCAACTCTCTTCGATCTTTTTTAGGCGCAAGAATGAATTACCTATTCCGTGCTCATTGCGCTGTAACCATTCGACCTGAAGTGACACTGGGCTGGCAAAGAGAATACCTAGATACTTCTCAGCGTTCTACCTTCTATAATTTTACAGCTATAGGGCCATCTACTGGAACCTTATTTACAGCAACACCTGATCGCAATACTTTTATAGCTGGTGCTGATCTGTATGTTCATATTTATGAGCAAAACTCGATCCTATTTAATTATCAAATGAACTTGAGCGATTCGTTCTTTGCAAACTCATTTTATTTAGAATGGAAACTTGAGTTTTAATAAAAGAACTAATTCGCATTATCTCATAAACTCTTTCACCACTTCATTTGGAAGTGGTGCATCAAAGTGTTTTGAAATTTTAATCTTTCCTTTTAAAACACCGAATTTACGTTTTTTAATGGGATTTAATTTTGCAATAGTTATTTCTGACATCGCAACATACAAATTATTATGTTTTTCCTAAGCCTTATGACCGAGGACTTTTCCTCTTTTTACAAAAAAAAGCAGGATAGATAAGGATATGCAGGATTTGCAGAATGAAAATTTGCCATTTTGATCTTATCCTGCACACCATGCATATCTTTTTTCTTATCCTGTCTTTTTAAGGGGAATATGGTGGTACTAGAAATTCCCTATTTAGCAATAAACGGAAGTCCTGATTAAGCCATAGGCCCGAGGACTTTACCACCGATGAGGTGAAAGTGGAGGTGGAAGATGGTCTGTCCTGCATCATGTCCATTGTTGGTGATGAGACGATAGCCATCAGCAATTCCCATTTCTTCAGCAATTTTTTGTGCAACTTCAAGGATTTCACCAATGAGTGGCCAATCTTCTTTTTCTAAAGATTGGATGTTGGGGATCTCTTTTTTAGGCATGATCAGTATGTGAATAGGCGCTACTGGATGAATATCTTTAATGGCCAAAATCCGTTCGTTTTCAAACACTTTTTCTGCAGGGAGTTTTCCTTGGATAATCAGACCAAATACTGTGGACATTACGGTTCCTTTTTTAAAGCAATATGAAGCGCTTTTAGTGCGTCTTCTTTAGTTTCCCAAATCGAAATAAATCGTCCTTTGTGACAAAAGACGGCGCCTGGAATTCCGCTCACTTTTTTTAGGTCATCGGCTAGAAGTCCTGACCAATTCTCAGGCAAAGGTTTGCGTACTTTCATCTTCTCGTGAATGGAGGGGGGGATTCCGCGTAACTTCCAATGATTCCCTGAGGGCATGATCACAAATTGTGCCGGATGGAGATCTCCACCTAAATCAAAAAAATTGTCAATCCAGGGAATGGATGCATTGAAAATTAGCGCGTAGCTTGTCTCTTGCATTGCTTTTCGGACAAGGGATTGACATTCCATCGTGTATAAAGATCGATTCCATAGACGATTCAAATGTCCTGCGACAAAGTCCAATGCAACAAAAAAGGCTCCATCCATTTCTGCATCGGGGGCATTGTAGTCGATGGGGAGAAAATTCGAGATGACTTGCGAAAATGAGGTGGTTCCAAGCTCTAATTTTGCAACGCCATTATCATGCGCATCGACGCCGAGAATCAGCGTGCGGTTATAGATATCGTAAAGATGCTGATCAATGATTCCTTCATTACAGAGATAAAGCAAGACCATTCCTGCACTACTTAATGGTCCTTTATATTCAGCTTGGTGGTGATCAAAGCGTTTGATCGCGGGATCGTACACTCCCCCCACGTCACATACATACTCACAAGATGCGAGCACTTTAAAATCTCTACTACGCACAATTTTATCGCGATCGATAAGACCATGGACGAGGAGAAGGGCTGCTGCTGTCACTTCATCAGCATGAAAGGAGCCGTTATGTACACCAAGAGTTTTCGGAATCATTTTTTTCCTTGACGCTAAACCGTTAAAGTTTACTCTTAAGTTATGAAAATTTCAAGTCCAGCATTTATCAATTTTGGAAAAATTCCAACGCGCTTCACATGCGATGGCGATGAGATCAATCCACCACTTCAATTGAGTGATGTGCCAAAAAATACAGTCAGTCTTGTGCTCATTATGGAAGATCCAGATGTGCCAAAACATCTTCGAAAAGATGGGATGTGGGATCATTGGATTTTATTCAATCTCGATCCGGCTCTGCAAAAAATTGAAGAAAATTGTACACCGCCTGCAGAAATTGGTGTTTCTACTTCAGGGCATCTGAAATATGATGCGCCATGCCCTCCCGATCGAGAACACCGTTATTTTTTTAAGCTCTATGCGCTCAATAAAAAATTAGATCTCCCTTCAGGCTCTTCTAAAAAGGATGTTGAGGCTGCTATGAAGGGGCATATCATTGAAGAATGTCAATTGATCGGTTTGTATGGAAAGTTATCTGACACCTGATCATTGCGATCTTGTCTCGCCTGACGGACAAATCACAAAGATTCAAAAATTGGATAAAAAGCGGACCAAAGCCATTGTCCAAATTGAGCAGATTTCTCCCACATTTCTTGGCTATGAGATTCCAGAAGGCTCGATTCTCTTCAATTTAAAAAGCACCCTTGCCCAGTTAGGACTCCACTCCATTCTTAAAAATATTGAGTTGGATAAATCGCGTGCATTCGCAGAAGTAGAAATCGAGATCCATGCATTTGGGGCACTTGCGCTGTCCTGCTTAGAGTATATCCAAGTGGGTGCTTATGTTGGAAAACTGTTCGCAGCAGATGATCGACGGAAAGTGCGCGATCCCGATTATCTCACTCGCCTTTTCGGAAGATCTGATCGACAAGGGAGGCCACTTCTCTCCCTTGGAAGTCTTGAAGGAAGTGGCGATCTAATTTTAGAAAAAATCCAAGGGCGAACCGTCGCTTTTCTTTCCGTTCGCGATGGGATCATTGTTTACAATTCCAATATTTACGGTTTACTGCCGACGCTTGCGCTTGCATTAAACAAGAATATGTCCAATACGCGCCAACTCATTCAGTTACATCAGAGATTTATTAGTAAAGCCCCAAGGATTACTCAAGAAAATGAGATTCTTCTCGTGCGCACTGCTCCCTTACATATTCGTACTGTATATGGGCGTGTTGTCGATTCTTTATTGCCGCAAGGATTTCATCATACAAGTTCAAATATCTTACAGCCAGATACCTACGAATCAGGCGATGTCTACGAACTCTATGGAAATAGCAATCAAGTCCTCGACGACATCCCCCTTGAGTTCTTTACCCTTGAGCCGCATCGCGAACATATTTTTTTCTCCGATCGGGATCAACTCATCTCTTCTTTAGATGATCCAAAAAGTCTTTTTACCGCACTTTCTACTGCGCCCAAAAAAAATGAACTAGCTGCCGTCTTTGTTGTTAAAGGGACACAGATGCACTGTCTACAAGAAAAAGATTGGATCACGAGGGAACCATTGAAATATGAATTTCCAGGTCTTGTTTCTCCGACACGTCAATCTGTTGTCGTTGAAAAATTCATAGAGCATCAACCCTCTTATCCTTTTTTAAAGGCAATCGAAGAGGGGTTCATCACATCGCAAGGGGTCCTCCTTTGTCGCCATTTCCCCTCTCCTCTGCTTAAACGGATGATCTTAAACGACCAAGTCACTCGATGTCTCAAAAGAATTTATTTCGAGCAACCCTCGTTTATGCATGATGGTTTCTTTTCTCACGAAGATCGTGCATTCTTAGTCGATCTTGCAAAGGTGGGAGTTCCAGTCTATTGGGTGGATCATATATCAGCGCAAATTCTCCAATATGTTCATAAACCTGAAAATGACTCAGGGATGTTTGTCCCCTTGCCTCTAGTTGATGTCTTCCGCAAAGCCACCCTTTTTGGAGTCTACGGATCCAACTTACAAGAAGGGAATTTAGCCAATGAACTAGAGCGGCTCCTTTCTGGCGTTCTTGCCATGCGCGCTGAGATGAACCATCCCCTTCTTTGCAAAGACACACCTCTTGCCCTTGTAACCGGCGGTGGTCCTGGAGCTATGGCTGTCGGCAATAGGGTAGCAAAATCAGTGGGCATCCTCTCTTGTGCTAACATCGTCGATTTTAGACTTAAATGTAAAAGCATTGTCAATGAACAGCAACAAAATCCATACATTGATGCAAAAATGACCTATCGTCTCGATCGTTTAGTGGAAAGGCAGGCGGAATTTTACCTCAACTTCCCCATCTTCTTAGCAGGTGGTATTGGCACAGATTTTGAATATACACTTGAAGAGGTGCGGAGAAAAACAGGGGGTGCGCCGGCCAATCCCATTTTACTGTTTGGCACACCCGATTATTGGCAGAGAAAAGTGGCCTCTCGCTTCCAACTCAACCAAGAATCGGGCACCATCAAAGGCTCCGAATGGGT
>DAIDIM010000205.1 GCA_027459365.1 Chlamydiota bacterium | reverse complement strand
TTGAAATCGGCCAACCAAACATCTTCGATGTTTGAACATTGTAAATTTAATTTTTATCACATTCAACGAAATTCAAGATGTAGTGCCGAATCAACCTAGCTTTAGGCGGGTTTCCCTATAGAGGCTTCTGAACTTGGGTTAGGGATCTATCTGTCGTGCATTAGATCTTTTTTATCTCACAATTGCTGATCCCCGTTGAAAAGGAAGATTAAAGGAAATCGTTCGATCAAAAGAACTTTTTTGCGCAGCAGCCCTAGGAAGCGATGAATATAAAACAACTTTAGAAGATCTAAATCGATACTTTAGTTATTTTGCACTCCTTGCGCGAGCAAAGAAGCAATTAAAAAAAATCACCACCCCTCAGTATAAAATGGAATAGATCCCTTTAGTAGGCAAGGCATTTTTTTGATCCTTAATCACCTTTTCCCTTCCTTTTTTAGATTTGAAGTGAATTTAGCGATAATAGTTGAAGGCAAAGACTGCGCTCCAGAAACGGGCTGCATTTTTGCCGCCTAGAGTAAACCAACAACCGGCAATGGCGCCTAGATTTGCACTCCAGTTATATTCGATCGCAGGGGCCATTGAATATTGAATTGAAAAGTTGGATTCTCCGAGGGAGGCTTTTGTTCCAAGTGGGGTAGTTCCGGGATTGCCGGAGAAGTGCGATCTCCCTGTCCATAAACCGGCAAAGTCGCAGGCTAGAACCCAATTTTTAGTGAGAGTATATTCGAGACCAAGATCGGCTCCAAAATTTTGGCCGGGGAAAAAGCGTGCATCGGTGTTGGCACTCCCTCCATAGGCATTGAAGCCGAGGAGTCGAACAGGGGCAGGCCATTGATATTGAAGAAAAAGACGTGCGTTGAGAAAATGAGCTCCTCGAATATGAAATAATTTGCCAATGACAAGTCCTGAGGCTGTTCGATAGGAGCCCGTCCCCCCAATGTCAGTGCCTAACTTTTTGGGATTTAGATGCCTATATTTCCCTATCGGAAAGATTTCGGTGACAAAGAATTTAATATACGGGTACCAGTCATCGATATGTCGAGGCTTTAACAACTGAAAATCAAGTGTGAAAATAAAATCTAGAAATACCCAATGCGTTTGATGTTGAAGTTTATTGTATGCAATTCCTGGGATAATTAGCATATCCATCCAATTTGTTAAACCGATGGATAAAATCGGTTGAAGGCTATCTGCCCAAGAAGTATGTGGCGCTTCAATGACTTTCCCTCGATGATCATAGGCTCCTGTCGTCGCAGTAATATAAACGTATGGCTCGAGATTGAAATGTCCTACACTCACCACATCTGAGGCTGGCGCTAAGAGCGGGCCAGTAAACCATGGGTTAGGCGCAACCGACTCTTTTTGAGGAGTGATCACCTTATCGGCAAAAAGTGAAAATGAGAGTAAGGTCAGTAAAAGAATTCGTATCATAAATTTTTTTTATGTTATATGCTTATACTATGTTTATTTTTTTTTGCTCAATCCTTCATTTAGGCGCATCCCAACTCGACATCGAAATTGCAGATACGCAAAGCCGTCGCAATCAAGGACTCATGTATAGGAAAGAACTTGCAGAAAACAAAGGGATGCTTTTTGTATATGAGGAGCCTGATATTGTCTATTTTTGGATGAAAAACACCTATATTCCTCTGACAATTGGTTTTTTTGATGAAGAAAAAGTTTTAACTCAGATTGAAGATATGGAGCCAACAAATTCTCCAACACCTCCCATATATAAAAGTAAAAAAATGACTAAATATGCCCTAGAGGTAACAAGGAATTGGTTTAAGAAGAATAAAATATCTATTGGTGACAAATTTACGTTGTCTTTAGAATAAGAGCCTATGTCCGAAAAAAAATCAAAGAGCCCCCCCAAGAGACCATGGGGCGTATTTATCGCAATCCTCCTTGCAATTGCATTTGGCACGATAGCCGGCGATAAAATAGAAATCTTCGGAGTCCGAATTTTTTCAATTCTCGATTTCTTTGGAATTCTCTTTTTAAATGCCCTAACACTTGTCGTCGTCCCCTTAGTGATGTCTTCAATTATAGTGGGGATCTCTCGCATTGGCGGGGAAGAGGGCTTTAAACGGCTAGGAATCAAGATGTTCTCTTTCTACATAGGAACAACCCTGCTCGCCATCTTGATTGGACTTTTCTTTGTGAACCTGATTGGTCCAGGATTTCAGATCACAAACATACCTTCCTCACAAGATGCATCAGCAATCACCAAAGAACTTAAATCGGACTCTGCCTCTTTGATGGTTGTTTTGCTATCGATTGTCCCCTCGAATATTATCCATGCCCTTTCACAAGGAAATATGCTTGGGCTCATTTTCTTTAGCGGATTTTTTGGTTATTGTATTTCCAAAATTGAAGAACATAATCGAGCCACACTAAAGAACTTTTTTCTTGGCCTATTTCAAGTGATGATACAATTTACGCAGGTCATTATGAAATTTTTGCCAATCGGGGTATTTTGCCTTGTTGCAAAAGTGTTTATGACGACAGGTCTTGAATCTCTTGCCTCTGTTGCGCTCTTCACGCTCACAGTTTTGCTTGGGCTGATTGGATTTATGTTCGTTGGGCTTCCCCTTCTGTTAAAAACGATTGGAAAAGTGAAGCCAATGCGCCTGTTTAAGGCTATGAGTCCTGCTTTAATTACCGCTTTTTCAACAAGCTCCTCTTCAGCAACTCTTCCTGTGACCATTGACTGTGTCGAAAAGCGGGCTGGCGTTTCTAATCGGATATGCAGCTTGGTTGTCCCATTAGGCACCTCGATCAATATGTCAGGCTCTGCCTTGTATGAGTGTGTTGCCGCGATGTTTGTCGCACAAGCCTATGGAATTGATTTGAGTTATACAAAACAATTCCTCATCGTGATTCTTGCTCTCATCACATCGATGGGCGTGGCAGGGATTCCTTCTGCAAGTCTTGTCGCAGTTCTTGTGATATTAAAGGCAATTGGACTTCCTCTTGAAGGAATTGCCCTTTTTATCGCTGTCGATCGTATCTTAGATATGTGCAGAACGACAGTGAATGTGTTTAGTGATAGTTGTTGCGCTGTTTTAGTCGCAAAAAGTGAAGGGGAAAAGAATATTCTTACAACAGAGTGAATGCTCCATTCTCCGTTTTATGCGGGCTTCACGTGGATTGCTTCCGGACCTTTTCTCCCTATGGTGTTTTCATATTCGACTCTCTGTCCATCCATGATCGCATGATCTTCTGTTTCTATATTCGCACTTTGAATATAGATATCACGCGATCCATCGTCTGGCGAGATAAAACCAAAGCCCTTCTCCTTACTGAACCATTTTATAGTTCCTTTAGGCATTATGCACACTTCTTGCAGGCTTTTGCATTCACACCGGTTCTAAATAAAGAGCCTTCAGCGATATCCGTTAATTTTCGATCTGCATCCCCTTCCTCTCTTGCTGACTCTTTAAAGAGATTTTCAAAAGCAGGCAATTTAAGATGCTTAGCATAGGTTCTTAGAGTTCCATAATGGGCAATTTCAAGATGTTCCACTTTTTGGAGAAAACCAATAATTGCAGCATCTTGCGTATCGCTATCATAATGCGTTTTTTGAATATTTTTCCATTCCTCTATGAGGCCTTCCATTGGTCTGCAAATCGCTTTTGCGGTAGTCTCTTTAATCTCGGTTAAAATTCGCTCAAGACGGACGATCTGCTCTTCTGTCTGCTTAAGATGCTCCTGTATCGCAGTTTTAAGATGAGGAGAATTTGCAGCTTTTAAAGCTTTAGGTAACAATTTAGCTACATGATTTTCAGAAGCATACGCTTCTTTAACTTCATTAATAAACAATTCAAAAAAATCTTTCATAACGCCCCTCAATCCTTTCTAATTATTTTTATATCATATAAAGATAATTAATGCAAATTTAAAAAAATAATTAGATAAAATGAAAAACATCGCGTAATAACGCGATAGTTACTTCTATAACAATTAGAATAATAATGGTCATTTCAAGGCGATTTGTTTTTTGATGATTGAGTTCATCGCCTAAAATCTCAAATAATTCGTGCATTAGGTTTAGACGACGATTCAGTAGCTCGACCCTCTTGCCCACATCTAAATAATGGATCACCTTCCGATAGCTAGGCTCAAGTTCAGAATGTTCCCAAAAAAATTCAGGAGTATCTAAGATTTCCGTGTGCAAGTTTATATAGCTTCTCTCTAAAAATAGCTCTCCCATTTTTTGTGAGGTTTGCTTTCGGGTTAAAGATATTTTCCCTTTTAGAGCGAGATCTTTTGGCAATTGCCTACAAGTCTCAACGGTTCTAGCAATAGTCTCTTCGAATACTGTTAATTTTACCGATTGCGCCATTGCATAGGAGATCGCAAGTTTTAATGTGGGATCTTTTTTATTGAGAACCACTTCATCTTCATGGATTTCCATTTTGGTGCCAAAGGCAAATGTGAATTCGTCCACTTCAATTTTTGTCAGAGAATCTTTTTCGAACTTTTTTAAAATGACAAGATTTTCTGCCTCTTCAGTAACTGTAAACCCCCAAAAAACGACGACCCCATAAGGAAAATAGAAAATATCGTGTTTCCCTTTTTTTTCATCCCTAGATTGTGAATGAAGGACATCGCGATAGAGTTGAACTGAACCACTCTGTTGCAAATGTTGGGAAAGTTTCGGAATATCATAGCTACTTGCAGTGCAATAAACGGTACATCTCATACGTTTCATTCATACACGAAAAGAAATTCTTATTCAAAATATGTTTTTTCTTTTTTTACATTTTTTGAGTTTGCTCAATTTGTTGAATGAAAGTCTTAAGGACAAGATGGAGATTTGCCCTGATTTTTGGAGAGATCCACCATCTGATCATCCAAGCAAAAGGACCAACTAGTTTAAAATCATAACGAATTTCAGAGCCTTGCTCTTTTTGGATCACATGGTATGAGAAGATCAGACGGACAAAGAGCGCCTTCCAAGAGACAGAAAAACTTCTCCCCGGAACCACATCGAGAATCTTGTAATGAATTTTTTGATTCAGGCCAGTTGCCCCAGTGACGAGTTTTCCTTGATGGGAGTGAACCCATGCGGCCCAAACCCTTTCTGCGGACATTCGCGTATAACCGATAATTGACATGACCCTATTTTACGAATATATAGAATTATATGCTCTTACTGATTCTTCCTTTACTTCTGACTGCATGGAATGGAGAAAAAATGACCCGTACGAATGCTGAATGGCGCGCGAAATTGGGAGAGAAACGGTATCAAGTGATGCGGGAAGCAGGTCAAGAAAATTCGTTTTTAGGACAATATGTTTTTACAAATGAAAAGGGGATCTATCTCTGCGCTGCTTGCAAACTGGCGTTGTTTGATTCTAAAGATAAAACTTTTTTAGGTTGCGGCTGGCCTACATTTTCCAAACCTATTTTTCCAAAAAATGTCTACTATGAAGAAGACCGGAGAATGGGGTTTAAACGGTATCAAGTTTTATGTAGAAAATGCGATTCTCATCTAGGACACGTATTTAAAGAAGAATCTTTGCGTTACTGCATCAATTCTTGCTGCTTGACTTTGGACGCTCATTCTGATATAAGTTTTGTCGAATAAGACGATGGAATTTTGATGGCGTCCCCTGGAGAAATTTCTCCAATTGCCAGATGGCGAAATCGCCTCTGGCCTATACATGCTTACGAACTAAAGAAAATTCTCCCTTTACTTTTTATGAAATTTTTCATCTCGTTTACCTATGGGGTATTAACGACAATGAAAGATGCTGCAGTCGTTACTGCAAAAGGGTCAGGTGCCGAAGTCATCCCAATCCTAAAAGGCTGGATTGTCCTTCCCATAGCGCTTGGCGCGACTCTCCTCTATTCTAAATTAGCAAATCTTTTTCGAAGATCGGTCCTTTTTTATGGAATTATCAGCTTCTTTATGGCCTTTGTGGTGATTTATGGATTTGTCCTTTATCCAAATTTAGATGCACTCTCCCCTCACGCCTCTGCCGATTGGATTTTAAATAAAATTGGAACACAAAACAGCCATTGGGTCGCAATCTATAGAAATTGGATTCCCTCTCTGTTTTTTGTCGTAGCAGAGCTCTGGGGAAGCATTGTGATTTTCCTCCTCTTCTGGGGTTTTGTAAATCATATTTGTAATTTTAATGAGGCCAAACGCTGCTACAATATGTTCATTGCGGGAGGCGATCTTGCACAAATGTTTACAGGTCCTCTCGTCTGCTTCTTTACTGGAAGATACATCGCAGAACATTTCCATTTGGCGCTTCAAGACCTTGTTTGTGTGGTCCTTTTCTTCGGAGCTATGATCATGGGACTTCATTTCTTACTCACACGTAAAATCTTAAAAGATGAGAGGCTCTATCAACCAGAAGAAAAGATTGGACTTGAAACAAAAACTAAGCTTTCACTTCTACAAAGTATAAAATTCATTGCCAAATCTCCGTATCTTCGTTGGATCGCTATCATGGTCATTGCTTATGGGTTAACCATGAATTTGACGGAAGTGACTTGGAAAGCAAATCTAAAACTTGCCTATCCCGAGCAAGCAGCCTATACCTCTTTTATGGCAAATGTAAGTTCTTGGGTTGGAGTCTGTTCATTTACCATCACCCTCTTTTTTAGCGGCCTATTTATCCGATCGCGTAGCTGGCTGTTTTGCGCCCAGATCCCCCCGATCGTGATTGGATTAACCAGCCTCACGTTCCTCACCCTCTTTCTAAATCCTGAGTGGCTAAGGATTTTTTCTCGCTTTGGGACTCCCCTCATGTTGATTGTCCTTTTCGGCGCTTTCCAAAATATTTCCACTAAAGTGATGAAATACGCCTTTTTCGATTCAACCAAAGAGATGGCCTATATACCGCTCGATATGGAATCCAAGGTAAAAGGGAAAGCCGCAATCGACGTCATCGGCTCTCGTCTTGGCAAATCAGGTGCCGCCTGGATCCAAATCGTCCTAATCCAAATGGTTGGAACAGGATCGGTCCTTTCCATAACCCATGCCCTCATCCCGATCATTGGATGTACTGTGGCTTTCTGGATTTTCTCAGTCCGATCGCTCAATAAAGAATTCAGCAAAAAGAAATTGACCCTAGAAAATACAACGGCTAAGACTTCGTAGACGAGCTTGCGGAAGGCAGCTGATTAGTTATAGTTTGTGTTTGGATCCCCCAAAGAAATGGAGTCACACCTCTGATGCTATCGATTGGATCTGATGTACGTACTGGCGGAGTCATATTCGGTTTGACGTTATCGGCCCACTGTCTTACGCGATCTGTGTTACTTGTCAGTTGTCTTGAATCAGGACGAAGAAAATTGGATATAGATTCGCCAAGTAGAATTCCAACGGAGATCCATATAGCCATCACGAACATCTCTTTGATTTGCGTCATAGCATATTCATAATCTTGCTGATCGACTTTAGTGATTATATTTTGAGGTCTCTCAGATGTATCTTGACACGATGAGAATAAATCGGGCTGTACCAGAGATGGAGTAATATTGTTTACTTTCATATCCGCGATTATAAGCAATAAGACTTGAATTTCTCAAGCTAAAGTAATTTCTTTACAGAGATAGACATCTTGAATTGCATGTAGGATATGGGCACCATCTTTGAGCGGTTTTTGAAAACACTTTCGGCCAGAAATCAGCCCTATGCCGCCCGCCCTTTTATTGATCACAGCGGTTCGTACAGCCTCTAATAAATCCTGTTCCCCCGATGGCCCTCCAGAATTAATAAGACCCATGCGACCCATGTAGCAATTGATCACCTGATAGCGCGCCAAATCGATTGGATGGTCTGTACACAGTTTAGTATACATCTGTTCAGATGTTTTTCCAAATTTCAGCGCCTTAAAACCCCCATTATTCATGGGAAGTTTTTGTTTAATGATATCGGCGCCAATTGTAGCACCTAAATGGTTTGCCTGTCCTGTTAGGTCGGCCGCTTCATGATAATCGGTATCTTGTGT
>DAIDIM010000184.1 GCA_027459365.1 Chlamydiota bacterium | reverse complement strand
TCCAGAAAAATCCCACCGGGAAGCTCCCCCCATTCAGGATCATCCGCATCCCTTCAAAAATATAGGTCGTTGGAAGGCTCCAAGAGATTGCTTGGGCCCATTCTGGCAATACAGAGACTGGATAAAAGACGGCGCTAAAAGGGGCAAACAAATAACCAATCATCCATGCGATCGATTCAACTTGATGTCCCCATCGTACAATGAGACTTGCGGCAATAAATCCAAGGGTCCATCCAAAACAGATGAGCATCGCAGCACAAGGGATAAATATCCAGCCAATCGTATAAACTTTTAGACCGTAAAGAAGATCTACGATCAGAAGGCCGAAGGCAACTGTAATACACAGTTTTGTCAGGCAAAGGAGGATCACGCCGAGTGTCCATTCAGCAATGCGCAATGGGGTTGCAAAAAGATTAATGAGATTGCGATGCCAAAACTCTTGGAGCAAGCTGACAGAAATGTCGATCGATCCTCGCCAAGTAATTTGCCAAAAAATCAATCCTGTCATCAAAATCAGAGGCAATTGAGGGTTATGCTCGGTGCTTGCAATCCATATAGATGTCAATCCCCAAAGGAGGATATCGATCAAGGGCCAATAGAAAAGATCGCTTAATTGGTGCGGCCCTTTTAAAAGGGCGAAAAAGTAGCGAAAAAAAACGCCTTTTATCCTGCTAAACACGGCTAAACCTTGCAATTTTTAAGAAATAATCGTCCAAAGAGGGTTCTTCAATTTGAATGTTTGAATAGATCACACCGAGGTGACTCAATTTATGTAGATAGATAGGAATTTGTTCCTCTTTCATATCTATTTCAATGCTTTTTTCATTACATCGGTAGGGGTATTTTGATTGGATGGCAAGATCGATTGCTTTTTGCAAATTTTCTCCAAAGGTGAGATGAAGAGAAAAGAAAGCATTTTTCTTCGCCAAGTTTTCGGGTTTATCATTTGCAATGATTTTTCCCCGATCGAGAAAAATAACCCGATCACAAATCTCTGCAACTTCGGCCATTTTATGCGATGTGAAGAGAATCGAGACTCCCCTCTTTTCTCGCTGTTCTAGTAAAAAAGCGCATACGTCGCGAGAGATATCTGGATCAAGCGATGCTGTGGGTTCATCGAGAAGGACTACCTTAGGCTCTATAAAAAAGGCTTTAACCATCATCAAACGGGTCACTTGGCCTGCCGACAGTTCAGCAACTTTTTTGTTACGAAATTTTGCGATTCCAAAACGTTCAAGTAGGGGTTCGAAACGTCGTCTACTCTCTTTGCGGCTCACCCCGTAGAGTAAACCGAGCACTTCGAGATTTTCAGCCAAAGTTAAAAGATAGGGAAGACTTAAATAGGTGCTCGCGAACGAGACATTTTGTAATATTTCTTTAGCATGCGTTGAGAAATCTAAATCAAAGTAGTGAATCGTTCCCGAGGTCTTGAGAAGCGTTCCAAGGAGCATCTGTATTGTCGTCGTTTTCCCCGATCCATTGGGACCAAGAAAACCCAATATCTCCCCTTTTTTAAGCTCAAAAGAGATATGATCGACAGCAAGCGTTGGTGGATTGCCCGGATAACATTTCGTTAAATCGGCTACTTTTAAAATTGACATGAATAAATTGTATAGTCGTTTAAATTATCTTTTTCACTTTCGGCTAGCGTGAAAGCTGCCGATCAATCGCTTGAAAAAGAAGGGGCTAGTATTGAGAAATACAACCCCTTCTTTTTGAAGCGATTTTCGACGCTTTGACGCGGCCCAAAGTGAAAAACATATTTTAACTCGACTTATGTCATTTTTTGATG
>DAIDIM010000045.1 GCA_027459365.1 Chlamydiota bacterium | reverse complement strand
GTGGGAGGGGCTTGCAAAATAGTGGCGTTTTTAGCGAGATGGGGTCCACAAAGATGGGAATCGGTTGGGCCATAGATGGCAATGACAGGGGCATTGATTGCGCAGGCAAGATGGACGGGGCCTGTATCATTACTTACGAGCATTTGAACCTGTTTTAAACTACTTGCCAGTTTGTTTAAATTGCTAGAATGATCAATGAGGGCTCCAGGAATTTGAGATGCTATTTCCTGGATGAGGTGAACTTCTGTACCTGTAACAAGAATCCGAAATCCTAAATTTTGAAGCTCCTTCCCAACTGTTACAAAATGTCGCGCTGGCCAGCGCTTGAAGCCATCTTTTGAGCCTGGGTGAAGGGCGATCCATTTTCCAGGTGGCAGCAAGGGGGTTTGATTTACATCGAAAAAACTTAAAAGTTCTGTATGAATGGCTCCGCCGATTTTTTCAGCCATGCGAAGTCTTCGTAGGATCTCATGTTCGTAGGCCGGTTTTAATGGATCTGTCAATAGACTATCGAGCCCTTTATTGATGCCTGCTGTTCCAATGATACGACGTGCTCCTAAGAGTGAACAGAGGGGGAGGACGATTCTTTGGGATGTATGCAGAATGAGGACCGTATCAAAACGAGCTCTAAAAAGTGTATGCCAGAGGAAAAAAAGATTCTTAAGTATAAAGATTCGATCGATATAGGGATTATTTTTTAATACTTCATCTCCGATGGGACTTGTAAGAACACCAATGTAGGCATCGGGAAAGCTTTTGCGTAGCGCTTCGATTGTCGGTGTGGCCCAGAGAGTATCACCAAGTGCTGTTGTGGAGACAATGAGAAAGCGATTTTTGAAGGGGTTTTTAGGAAATGAGAGAATTTTACATATGAATTTTAAAAGGGCATTTTTCATCTTTTGAAAAGGATCCAGGAAAATCTTTTCTTCTTTACAAACAACGCGATGAGGTAGCAGATGGCTGAAAAGAGGGCGATAGTGGCCCCTGCCGGCCAATTTAAATAATACGATGTTGCAAGGCCGCCAAAGCTAAAGAGGGAGCAAAGAAGTGTTCCCAAGAGCATCATAGAGGGTAGGTTTCTGGTAAAAAGACCCGCAAATGTGGCGGGAATTGTGAGTAGGGCAATCACGAGAATGGTTCCGATGATTTGAACGAGTAAAACGATGGTGATTGCAATGATGCTTAAGAGAAGCATGTAGAGTTTTCGGACAGGGATTCCACGAAGAAGGGCCTGCTCTTCATCAAAGCAAAGAGCGAGGAATTTTCGGTAATTCAGGATGACAGTCACTATGATCAATAGATCGAGGGCGCCAAGTAAGAGAAGGTCTTGGTTTGTGATCCAGAGGATATTGCCGAAGAGAAAGTTCATCATTTCGACATTATTGCCTGGAGTGACAGAGAGGAAGATAATGCCGATCGCCATCCCGGTTGACCAGATTGCGGCGATAATCGCATCTTCCCGTTGCCGATATTTGAGGTGAATCCAACCAAGGAGTAGGGCAGACAGAACTGCCGCAGTGAATGCGCCGTGAGTCGGAGTGATCCAGCTGATATTTTGCGTTTTTTGGAGCCATAGGCAAAAACTGGTACCGGCGAGAATGGAATGAGAGATGCTACCTGCGATAAAAACAATCCGCTTCACAACGACAAATGCGCCCATAGTGCCGCTTGCAAGCGATGCAAGAAGGCTTGCAAATAGGGCCATCTGAATAAAGCTATCGTTGAAGAACATACGTTTCTCCAAGTAGGGGTGTATGATAGAGGCCGAATGCAAAATGTTTACAGATTTCCTCTTTTCGATAGGTGGTGATTTGTCCTTGCACGCAGAGAATTTGATCCACTTTTTCAACAATGGTTCTTAAATCGTGGGTCACGATCAAAATCGTCTTCTCTTTTTTTAACGATTCTAGCTTTTCGATAATGAGAGAGGTCGACTGTGGATCGACATTGGCTGTCGGTTCATCGAGAAGTAAAAGTTGTGGATCACACAAAAGTGCACGTGCTAGGAGCGCCCTTTGTGCAAGACCTCCAGACAAAGAGCCAAAGGTTTTTTTTAGATGATTGGAAAGACCCAACTCAACGATCAGTTGTAGAGCCTTTTCCTTAGTTTCTTTCGAATATTTCAAGGAATTTTTGGAAAGGGCTCCAAGTAAAACAAGCTCATGCACCGTGATCGGGAATTCTCGATCGCATTTATGCACCTGAGGTACGTATCCAATTTGGGTGCGTACTTTTTCAGGCGCTTGTCCAAAAATGCGGACGCGTCCACTTGTCGGTTGTAAAAAACCCATGAGCAATTTAAGAAGGGTCGTTTTGCCACCACCATTCGGTCCGATAATGCCAACGAACGCTCCCTCTGCGATCTGAAGCGATTCTTGTTTTAAAATGGGTTGATCATCATAGGCAAATTGAAGTTGAGATAAACTAATCATCTTTCACCAGCAATTGCGCAATTGTGCGCATCGTTTGGGCATAGTCGCGCGCATAGGGATCGACTTCGTGAAGATGAATACCTGTTTTTTTTGCGATCAGCTCTGCTCCCTTATTTGAATGTTGCGGCATTGCAATTGCAAGATGGGTGTGAGACTCATTCATCGTGTTGATCAAATGGGTCAGATGTTTCGCGGTCGGTTCTTTTCCACCGTGCTCAATTGAAAACTGCTGGAGATCATAGTCTCTGCAGAAATAGGCAAAAGCTGCATGTGAGACCATAAAGGATCTGGATGTTGCCTTTTCAAGAATTGTTTTGATCTCCAGGTCTAAAGCATCAAGTTCAACAATAAGTTTCTCTGCATTTTTTTGAAAAATTTCTTTCTTTTCCGGATAGCGTTGTTCTAGAGCTTTTCTAATCGTAGATACTTGAGCAGCAAGTACTTTTGGGCTGAGCCAAAAATGTCGATCTTCCTGAACTTCATGGCAATTGCATGCAGATTCATGAATCAAATTGAATCCCTCTCGTAGATCACACTCGATCAGGTTCCTATTTTTTTCTTGAAGAACTGGGAAAACTTTTTTTTCAAAAGATTCGCCTATACGGAACCAAATTTCTCCCTGGCTAATCGTGCCGATCTGTTTCAAAGTGGGCTCGTAAGCATGGGGATTGGATCCAGGGGGTACAACCGTTAGTACCTCAAAGTCATGACCTGCAATTCTTTCTACTAAAATTTGATAAGGCGCCACACTGACTAACAGTGTCGGCTTTGAAGATATAGAATCTCTTTTTTCACAGGAGAAAAAAAGAAGTAAAGACAAAATTATATAACAGGCTTTTTGCATACTAGAATTGAGTATTAATATCCTTCTTTTGGGATATATAGATCAAGAGAAAGTACGGAGGAGCCATTCCCGATGCGCCTCTTCGATGATATTCGGGAATCTTTTCGACAATTTTACCTCCATTTTCGCAAAGCCATATAACTTAGTAAGATATTAGCTTTGCGAAAATGGGGTAAACTCGTTCGAAAATATCCAAATCTCCTTGAAGAGTTCACACCGAGAATGGCTCTCATCTCTTTCCATATCGAAGAGGCGACACAATGGATTTAATCGACGCTTGAAGAGGGAAAAGGAACGGTTATTTAGGATTTATTTGGACTGATTTTGCGCCCCGGGCGCGAAATTGTGCGACCGGTATGTCGTTAAACTAGGAGGTGAAAGTCCTTTACGGACTTAAGTAAGGAGAACCGTTAGTGAAGGCAAGGGCGACCATCGTGAGGTGGAATCTGAAGAAAGCCGTATACAAAATGTTGACCTGACGAATAGGAAGTGTATAGAGGCAGTGGTCCTAGAACAAGAGTGCAATTGAATTCGAAGTCCAATACTTACTCGGAAGGATCGATGTATATACAACAGGTTAACATGAAAGTTTAGTGAATTACCGATGAGAGCTGTATTCACGCCTGACAAATATCCGACAAAAGAGGGGGACGTCAGTTATCAGTCATCGTCGGTATCTGATATTGAATAGTCACTGGCGTTATCTGATATTGAATAGTCATCATCGTCATCTGATATTGGATAATTTGATCTTCGGTGGTTTGGATTCACAATAACATCATCAGTTACAGATTTGTTATGGTTAATAGCAAGTGATAATAAAATTAGTCCTAACATAATAAATGGGATGGCAGCTCCTGCTGACGCCGTTATTGCTATTATTATCGCCACGATGAAGGTAATGGCGGAAGCTTTTAAGAGATTTTTATCAATCTTGTTATATAATCGCTCAACTCGGCCCCACATCGCTGATAGGGCACTTGGCTCTGCTGGCTGGTTCTCACTCGCCAACGCTTTTCGAGCTACTTGGCCTATGCTATTATTACGAGTAGGTTCATTTGTACCATAGCTTTCAACGGTATTGACCCCCTTCCCTATTGCAATGAGTTCTATATCTTGATCTGTATTATTATATATTGTCATAATTATTCCATTTTTAATTATTCTTGTAAACTTAATTATAACAAATTAGTAATTATTTTTTCAATCAAAAAACGCGTCTGTAAAGGGTTTTTTAAAATTGTCCTCTCTTGCAATCACAAGTTATTGATAATCGGTGATATATGCGTGATAAATGGAAGGGAACTGGAGTTTGGACTAATTTCGCGCTCAGGGCGCAAAATCAGCTCTAATAAATCCCCTGTCACACCTAGAGCGGGGTACCTGTTTCCTAATAGTCTTTCTGCTTCAAAAGAGGAACATGATCACGCCACGAGACGTGGCTAAGGATAACGCTGCGAGACGCAGCTAAAGATATACAGGATCAGGGAAGGCTCTGAACCCAATCAAAAGAAAAATCAAAAAAATAACTATCGAGGGAATTGCAAAACTAACAAGAAAGAGGGATTTTTCGGGACTCATGTAGCAAGCGCTATTTGGGCGCCGAAAAATCCTTCTTTCCTGTTAGCTTTGTAATGTCAAAATTTTCTCTCATAAATTCATTTATACCAATACCTTGCATCTGATATAATTTGTTTTTGTACGACAAAAAACATCAGAGCAAGGAGCAAACTCAATGAGTCAACTGACAAAAACTCTATCACATTATTGGAGCAGAATTCAAGGCA
>DAIDIM010000149.1 GCA_027459365.1 Chlamydiota bacterium | reverse complement strand
GGCTCGAACTCACGACCCTCACGTTGGCAACGTGATGCTCTACCACTGAGCTACGCCCGCATAAACTAAAGCTCACCAGTATAAGTTTACTTCAAATATTCATCAATCTTAAAAAAATGATCAAATCAACTCTCCTGACCAAAGCTTTTCTAGAAAAATTTTCCAAGGTAAAATCGTCTGATTGTTTATTTTTCTTGGCTTTTCATCTGTTGAAATTAAAATAGAATGTTTTGTCGTATATTCTTCCTCAAAGGCTTTTAGACCTTTCAAATGTCCATAGCCCGTGTTATCCGACCCTTTAACCTCTAAAGCAATTTCATGGTCACCCAAAACAAAATCAACCTCAATCTGGCTGGCAGTCCTCCAATAAGATATCGGATATTTAACACCAGAGTAATGACTATGAGCGATTAATTCTTGATAAATGAAATGTTCAAAAGCCTTACCAAAAAGTTCGGTTTTCGGAACAATGTTTTCTCTCTTTAATAAAAAATTAGGCAATCCCACATCAAAATAATAAAACTTTGGAGATTCAATCACTCTGCGCTTTGGTTTTTTAATAAAGGCTGGAACATACCTAGCAAGTAAAGTATCGAATAAGATTTGAAAATATTCTTTCACAGTGGGACTACTCACCCCACATTCAGCAGCTATGTTGGTATAGTTCACAACCTCTCCATTACAAAAAGCCGCCGCTTCTAAAAATTTGCTAAAAGCCGGCACATTTCGAACTAAAGCCTCAGCGACAATCTCTTCCTTTAGATACTCACCTACATAAGCGTCAAGCATCTCTTTGGGATTTTCTGCAAGATAATGGCGAGGAAGCAATCCATGATTCAAAGCACGAATCAGATCAAAATCAGGAATTTCAGGAAATACTAATGGGAAAAGTTCAAAGCGCATTGCTCTCCCACCTAATAAATTTGCTCCTTGCCGCTTTAATTTCCGTGCACTTGAACCACAGAAAATAAACTGCATTTTGTTTTCGACAATGAGCGCTTGAGCCTCATCCAAAAGCTCTGGTATCTTTTGAACCTCATCGATAATAATCGGCCGGTTTCCCGAAGGCGAAGCCAGAAGTTCTTCCCGCATCAAAGATGGGTTAGTTGAAAGACGTCTTGCCTCACTTGCTAGCAGCAAATTGTACCTTGGAGATGTGGGAAATAAGTCTTGCAAAAGCGTTGTTTTGCCAGTCTGCCTTGGACCCCAAAGAAAACAGGATTCATCTCCTCGATTCTTAAAATTCTGAAAACGTTTAAATCGCATCACTTTTAAACCAGCACTTTAAATATACATGTTTAATTAAACCATAGATTTAAATTTGCGTACATTTTATTTTTATGTACTGTATCTCAGTCACTTAAAAACGAAATATGAACGGGGATTACAGATTAATCTCAAAAATTGTCTAACCTGCCCAGCTTCTGCCAGCTCAGTGCAACCCTGGGGTGTGACAAACCTTCGATAAGGACTCAAAACGCTGTCTGAAATCTCCCCCTTTTTTTTGTACAACTTCAACAACATAAATTTTTAACTACAGATCATAAAAATCTTGATTTCTGAATAGAAAAGTGTTAAAAAATCATATTTTCCCATGGGAAAAATGTAATGAAAAAGAAAAAGGCCCGACCAGGTGATCTGCGTCAGCAGATGACTCGCGTGAAGAACTCCAGAGACAATCTGAAAAATATCAATCGCGAAAAAGCTCTAATGAACAAAAAACTTAGAGACAGAAGTGTGGAGCTCGTCGAGAGTCGCGAGCAATGGAAATCTCGCAGTAAAGAGCTTGATCGCCAATTACAAGCAGTCCAGGAGGAGGCAGAACGCGAACGGATTCGGGCAGACAAAGAATGCGAGAGGGCAGATAAACTCCAGTCCGAGATTGAGGCCGTGTGGGGGAAAAAATCGAGAGCTTGAAAATCTAATTCCACAAATGGGAGAGAAAGCTCCTCGTCGCTGGTACCCCATCTTAATGATCGTCATGTGTATTAAGCTCGTTTTGCAAGCTTCTGTTTCATTCCGAGCAGCCCCCAAAGCTATACACATCGCGTTCTCTCAATTCGCTGCCGTGAAATACCAAGAAATCCCCACATATAAGAGCGTTAGCAGATGGCTGACTCAGGTCGGCCTCTACAAATTAAATCGCCTGAAAGAACAGGCAAATGACTGGGCTCTGATCATCGACAACTCAGTCCAAATTGGTTCTCATAAATTCCTTGTGATTTTGGGAGTAAGGTTAAGCAAGCTCCAAGGGAAGGCTCTCGCATTTGAAGACATGGAAATTCTGCTTATGGAGATCCATGAGAAATCCGATGCAAATAGCATTTGCAAGGCTTTAGAAAGGGCGCAAAAAAAGGTGGGGAAGGTTGCAACGGTATGTGCTGATGACGGTCCAGATCTCCGAGGAGGAATAGTTCTTTTTTGCAAAAAGTACAATGTAGGCCGAGTTTTTGACACTATTCACAAAATCGGCACATTCTTGAAGAGGCTTTTGGGAAAAGATCGGGAATGGCTAGCATTTACTTCTGCTGCAGCAAAAGCAAAAATGAGGATGCAGCAGACACAAGCAGCACACCTTACGCCTCCTAATCAGAGGACAAAATCCCGATTTCTTAATATTGAGATTCTTGTGTGTTGGGGAATCGACATCATAATGACTCTGGAAAACTCAAAGCATCCCGACAAAGCGCTGCTTGAGAAATACTGTGGATGGATACGCAAGCACAGGGAGCTCCTTGAGCGACTAAAACAAATGGATCTCATTAACAAGAAAGTTAGGCAGCATATTCGTGAGAATGGTATTTGCGCCACCACAGGCGATCAAATTGACACATTGCTGGAAAAGGCAATGGAACTATCGAATTTTAACGAACAGGCATGTGAGTATGCTGGGATGCTGATAGATTTTTTCCATGAGCAATCGAAAGTTGTTCCTATTGGCCAGGTCTGGGTAGGTTCGAGCGAGATTATTGAATCTCTATTTGGGAAATTAAAAAGTCTCGAGCAAGATCAAAGCAAGGGGGGATTTACATCTCTTGTCCTTGGGATTGCTGCATGTGTTGGAAAAGTGGACGCTGATGTAGTCAGTGCAGCCATGAGACAGATCAGCACAGCAGACGTCGATACGTGGACAAAAGAGCAGATAGGAACAACATTACTTTCCAAGAGAAGAAAATCTCTTGGATTGTGGAGGCGAAAAAAGCGAACTAAAAAAAATGTTATACACGAACAGGCTGGAGTTTCATTGATGGGTGTGGCGGGGTTTTAGTGAGTTTGTCACACCCCAGCTTGGATCTATCCTTGCTTCTGGTTGGAAATGGATAAAAGATTGTCTTGTTGGAACGACAAAAAAAACCAATGATGTGGCACAAAGTAATTTTGCAGCTTCGCATTCCTCTTCTCAAACTACTCTACCAGTTACTTTAACAAATGCGCCTTTCACACCAGAAACAAATAAAACTAATGCTGTTGCACAAGGTGTTTTAGCAAATTTTCACTCCACATCTGAAATAGAGCAAAAAAAGACTGATCAACAGTCATTTTCACCCCTATTTTCGAATGAAGACCCCATTTATGCAGGTAGACAATATAAAAGCATTCCTACTTGGGGGAGAATGATTTATATCGAGGAAGCCAACAAAAGAGCGAACGAGCCTGTACAGATCTAAACATCCAAGTATCCCAATTGCACGGGTCTCAACTTATTCATGGGACAACTTCCGCTGCCTTACTTGCTTTTACTGAATATAATCGTTTTGAAGGCAATTTGCTTCCAACTGGAATGTTAGCCAAAGAAGGAAAAATCCCTTTTGGTGGAGAGCTCGGTTTTGGGGTGCGACAAAATGGGATAAATCAATCTCATCTTTCAACAGTTTGGGTTGGATCATTTCAATATGCTTTAGGTTATACTAAAATTCAAGATGTTCCTTTAACCTCATCTGATGCAGATGTAGTAAAACTAAGATCATCACAAAACTTAACAGAATTTGAAAAAATGCTTGTCAGCGAAAAATTTCCTGTCATTTTTGGAATTCGTCCAAATCGGGAAAATGCATGCCCGATCTTTGAAACAAGTATATCTGGCGAAGTTTCTCTATTAGAAGGGACAAAGAAAGGGGAAATTAAAGTGATTTTTGTTCCCCCTGAAAAAGTGAGTTTAGTGCAAGAATTGGTAAAAACTCATGGAATTGCTGTTGAGCCTTTTTCCGATAAGATGTCTGTTTCTTAAGTAGAAAAAAAAGCCCGAAAGATATATTTTATATACATGAAATATAACGGCCTTACCTCTTTTTACCATTTAAGAAAATCAAAAAAAGTTTTGCGGAAAATTGACCGCCTCTATCAGAGGAAATGGAAGGTTTTAGATCCTCACGCTAAAGAAAAGATTATTGCCCATTTGACCTCTTTGCGTGAGGTTTTGAAGGCCAAAAATGCTCCAGAGGCAAAGATCCGTGCTCGAGAGCTTCAAGAAGCTGCCAATCAATTGATGCCGCAAACAGCTTTTGAGAGGATTCGCAATGCCATTGGCGGACTTGGGTTTGCTCTT
>DAIDIM010000130.1 GCA_027459365.1 Chlamydiota bacterium | reverse complement strand
GGTGGCGATGGGGGTCATGGCGGCTCTCTAATCCTCGTTGCAGACGATCAAATCCCATCGCTCGAGCATCTACGGAATCGACGAATTATCAAAGCAGAAAACGGCAGGCCCGGTGAGGCCAATAATCGTACTGGCAGAAATGGAAAAGACTGCCTGATTCCAGTTCCTTTAGGGACTCTATTAAAAGATATCAAAACCGGGGAAATTCTCTTTGATTTTACTGAAGCAGGTCAAAAATGGACTGTTTGCCGAGGTGGAAAAGGGGGGAGGGGAAATAGTCGTTTTAAAACATCAACCCACCAAGCTCCCTATTTCTGTACTCCAGGACTTCCAGGTGAAGAAAGTGAAGTGGAGCTAGAGCTAAAGCTGATCGCAGATATTGGCCTTGTTGGGATGCCAAATGCTGGCAAATCGACATTGATTTCAGCCCTCACCTATATTCGAGTCAAAATTGCCCCTTACCCCTTTACAACATTGCGTCCAAATCTTGGGATCATCCGTCTAGATTCAGGGAAAAAGCTTCTGATTGCAGATATTCCAGGTCTTATCGCTGGAGCATCAGACGATCGAGGTCTTGGCTTTTCTTTCTTAAAACATGTGGAGAGAACCTCGATTTTGATCTTCATGATTGAACTTGCCCCGCACCAGGATAGAGATCCCTTTGCAGAATTTGAGATGCTACGTAAAGAACTCCATGCCTACAATGCTTCACTTTTAGACAAGCCGTTCCTTGTATGCCTCAATAAAATTGACCAAGAAGAAACTCGGGAATTGGCCGATCGCTTCCGTGCCCGTTACCCTTTTGACAGAGCACACCTTTTCGAAATTTCCGCAAGCGAAGGGATCAATCTTGATCATCTCAAGGCTGCAATCCAATCGATTAACCTTGAACAGACTGTTGCTAAACAGGATGATCAATTCATTCCAGCTCTTTTTTGATTGTTTTATAGCTTGGTCGGTAGTGCCCGCCCATGTTTCTATTTTTTCCATCACAACTTGACCGTTACATTCTACCCATGCATGAGCCATGAACGGATAATTTTGTACACCGATTTCTAATTTGAGCCATTCCCGATGTGTCTCTTCGACGATATTCGGAAATCTTTTCGACGATTTTACCGCCATGTGTTTTTGCATCGGTGGGAGTATTTTAAAAAAAAGGCAAATTCAAGTTGATTAACTGTTCAACTTCGATTGCCATATCATGATTAAATTGTTCATGCGCTTTTTCTTGCTGATTTGCGCCAAATAATTTTCCTGCAAGTTGCGTTGTTTTGAAACAGAAGTTGACTCCAGCGCCTGAGTAAAAACTGGCTGCAGCCGCTGCATCTCCTAAGAGAATGACACTTTTCGTTGGATCTGAAAAACACCTTGCACACTGTAGATAAATAGGAATATTTTCCAAGGCAATACAGTTTTCGCTTGCCATTTTCAATGCATCTTGTTGCCACCCAATCTCTCTTGCCAATCGGATCATGTCTGGTAAAGAGAGCTTTTCCGATGACATTGGACGATTCTGGAAGAAGAGGACAGAAGCTGTTGGGATAGACACTTTTTTGGTTAAAAGGTGGGGATGTGGCTGGAATTCAACTGTTAACTTCCCCTCTTGATGTGTTGCAGGAACCATAACAATTCCACCGCTTGATTCACCGAGCAAACGACATTCAATTCCCAATTTTTGGCGAACAAGGCTATGTGCACCATCCGCTCCAACTAAAATTTCGTAAGCAAACAACTGATCTCCTCTTGCCGTATGTATCAGAGCAGAATCATGCGCAAAATCGATAAATTCGCCGTGAATTCTTTGAACGCCCAATTCATCTGCACGAGAGTATAATCCTTGCTCTAGATCTTTGAGGAGAATAAACCCTCTGCGCGTTCCATTGAAGTCTAACACTTGCAGAAGGGGAATTGCGACATTCCATTTTTCAAAAATCGCTAATGTATCATGACTCAAGCTCATCGTGCTTAAACGGGTATATTGCTCGCGCTTTTCAACTAAAATGACATCGTGAAGAGCCAATCGCGCTTCGATCGCAGCTCCGATTCCTGTCGGCCCTCCTCCAATCACAAGGACAGTTGAACAGGTCAATTCTGCACAGCTTAAGAAAAAAATGAAGTACAATAGATATTTCATAGATTTGCCCTTTCTTTTGCCCAGCTACCCCAGAATAGATTGCGCGCAGCAATGCCGTTAAAAAAATTTTTTTCAGCGATAAAAATGCCTAATTGATTGAGTTTTTTCCGATATTCTTTCTCTTCCATATATTTTTTTAGAATTTTAGAGGCTGACATGTCATGCGACTCTTTAAGATAGCTCTTAATTGCAGAGGTAAAGATTTTAGGCCCAGTAGAGGCAATCACATCGATCAACCCTTCCTTGATGATGATCCCCTTTTTCTTCCATTGTTTAAGAACCTGCTCGCAAACACACTTCATCGCTGGATGATTCGGAGTACATGCAAAAGTCCATTGGCAAAATTGGCTATGATTTGCATCTAAACTGAGTAGGAGAACATGCTCCCCTTTTGTGTAGCCTTTGAGAGGCCAGTCACGAATAGGAAAGAGACAAACCGAATCGATATCGGAATAGACTCCTCCTTCAGTGGCTGCGATCATATAGCGCCATAGATCTGCTTTCATTGCGCCAATAGGGAGTGCATGAAAAAATATTAAATAGTCAGCCGTCCATTTTTCTCTGATGTAATTTTCAATATCCGCATCATCAAATAGAAAGTAAGAAAATTCCGGATTTAGATCTTTCCACGTCGATTGATTGGCAATGGCTTCTATAGATAATTCCTTAGTTTTATCCGTTTGCCAAATGTGGAGCGGAATTTTTGAAGTGAGTAAACAATCGGCAGATAAGGATGATATCAATAGAACAAGAAAATAAAACATAAAATGAATCTAAATTTTTATTGAGAAAAGTGCAACGCTTTTTTTTGATTCAAGTTCTTAAGAATCCATTCTTTAACGCCATCTTGTAGACAGGAAAAAAAGGAGGTAGTTACAATGGAAGGAAGGTCCTTATGCATCAGCCTCCGGATTTCTTACGCGTACATCATAAAGCCGCTACTTCCCTGTGGAAATCGGGTAGCGTAAAAGAACCGGTCTATTCTCGTGGCACCTATAATATTGAAGTACAAGAGGTTGGAAAAAAGAAAGGCTTTGCTTTTCTTCAGCTTAATGATGAAGGAGAGATCTTAGACAGTTTTTGCACATGTAAGGAGTCAGAAAGCGGCAAAGGATGTATCCATTTAGCTGCAGCTTACCTTAGGATCTTTAATGGAACAGATATTCCTTTACATGTCCGCTTTAGAAAATCGTTTTGGAATCGTCTATTTCAAATGGAGGCAAACAGCCAAGGGGTTGATCCTGAATGTTTAGAAAAGCTTGCAGATGGTTCTTATGTGGCTAAAAATTTCTATCTAAAACCGTTAAGTGAGCAGGCAACAAAAAAAATAGAAGAGATTCTTACGAAGAAGGAGGAGACGGAGGAGACTTCGCTGAAATTTTCGAATTTATCAATTGAAGAACTTGAGAAATATAGAAAAGGGCAAGCAAGTTACCAATTGCGCTATGAACTCTCATTTTGGTCCGATCTTGCTCAATGGTTCATGGAATTGCAAGAAAGCCAAGAGCCGTATGAAATTACATTTCATGGTTCGCCACTACCAAACGAAATTGAGGTGAAATTTCAAACTTTGGAAATGAAAGTATCCGTTTCGGAAGTGCATCTACCTTGGATTATTCCCAGTTTAAGTACACTCGCCTGCTCATTGCAAATCATTGATAGAGAAAATGATGCTTTAGAAAATGTGATTTTTGATGAGCAGAAACGGGAATTGATCATCATCACTCCTAAAAATGAGAATCAGGAGATAGAGGGGATCAAAGTTGGCGATTGGATCTTTGTTGAAGGGAAAGGGTTTTATCGAAAAAACTCCTCTCCATTATTTCAAACGGGAAAGATTCCAGAAGAGCAAATCGGCGAAACCTTAAGTCGCTATCATAAAGAGCTGAGCCAATTCCTCCCCATTCATCCAATGCACAAAAAGGCAAAATATCATCTCCATTTTGATTCGCATTGGAATCTGCATGTCAAAATGGAAGAAAGTGGGCAGGCTCTGAATTTTTACCCTTGGATTTATCTTCCAAAAGATGGCTTTTATTTTGTAGACGATTGGCTATTTCCGACCCTTGAAAAAATGATTCCGCAAAAAGAAGTGGCCGATTTTGTAAATAAAAATCGACTCTGGCTCCATCAGTTTCAAGGATTTCAAACTCACATTGGAAGTTTAGATTCCCATTTGACCTATTCGATGGAAGATGCGCTTCTGTTTGATGTCGAGCTTGCCTTTCCAATCGACGATATGCACCGTTTTGATGAATGGATCTACATTCGCTCTCAAGGGTTTTACATGAAGAAAGACTCTGGCCGTTTACCCCTCCATCCAGGGCTTAGCGTTCCAAAAAATGAAATTTCCTCCTTCATTGATAAATATAAAGAAGAACTTGAGCAAGTGCACGGTTTTTTTAGTCATATAATTCCAATCGAACAAATGGGGCTCTCTATTGGGATCAATCCAGATGGACTCATCGCAATCACTCCTAAGATTGAATATGCAGCGCATATAGATCCATCGAAAATCGAATTTTTCGGCGAGTACTGCTACATTCAGGGAAAAGGATTTTCATCGATTCCCGCCGCAATGAATATCCCTGAAAAGTATCGAGCGCCAATCGTCGTTTCAGAGCACCAAGAGGCGGCCTTTCTAGGCTATGAATTAGAGCCTTTAAAACCCTACATTCTTGAACTGGATCCCAGATTAAAAACGCCCGCATCCATCCGCTTAAAAATTCGGAAAGTAGCGCGCGATACAAGAAAGAGAACACAGAGTTGGTTAGTCGATTTAGCCTATGAATCGGAGCTTGGTGTTGCTGACATTTTTCCGATTTGGGATGCCCTTTCTGAGAAGAGGCGGTATCTCTTTTCAAAAGCAGGCTTTTTGCATCTCAAAGATGCTAGGTTTAACTGGATTCGACAGTTGCCAAAGCAGCGGTTGGATCGAAAAAGGGGACTCATCCGACTCAATACGCTCGAGTGGATCAGGCTCACTGCCTTCGAAGAGATCAAGACTCCTCAAGGCGATGATCCTGGCGTGATTGAGACGCGCAAAGTTTTAGGAGAACTTGGAAATTTTGAAACAGACCGGATCCTCGATCTTTCTGGTCTAAAATCAAATCTCCGCCCCTATCAAGAGCAAGGGGTGAATTGGCTCTGGTTTCTCTATTGTCACGGCCTATCAGGGCTCTTATGCGATGATATGGGTCTTGGTAAAACGCACCAAGCAATGGCACTTCTTGCTGGGATTGTAAATATAGATCCTGAAAAGAGGAATAAATATCTGGTCATTTGTCCGACCTCAGTGATTTACCATTGGCAGGAATTATTGAAGCGCTTTCTCCCAGAAATTCGGGTTTGTACCTACTATGGCGTATCGCGAAGTTTAGATGACTTTGAATCCGAATCTGATTTGCTTTTAACATCTTATGGAATCTTGCGACAATCCATTGACCTCCTCTCTGGATTTTCTTATGAATCGGCCTTCTATGACGAAATTCAAGTCGCTAAAAATGAAGCCTCACAAACGCATCGAGCGCTTCGCCAGATCAATGCAAAAATGAAGCTCGGACTTACAGGAACGCCCATTGAAAATCGGATCCGCGAAATCAAATCCCTATTCGATGTCATCCTTCCCTCGTACATGCCGACAGATAGCGTTTTTCGCGATACCTTCATCAAACCGATTGAGAAAGAAAATGACACAGAGAAAAAAGAGCTTCTAGGACGTCTTGTAAAGCCGTTTATTTTGCGCAGAAAAAAAAGCGAAGTACTGAGGGATCTACCTGAAAAGATCGAAGAAATTGCCTATTCTGACCTCTCTGATGAGCAAAAAGGGCTCTACGCACAAGTTGCCGAACAAATGCGCGACACAATCTATCGAAATTTAAAAGACGAATCAAAACCGGTGCCCTATCTTCATGTATTTTCCGCCCTTTCGAAAATGAAGCAAATCTGCGATCATCCGGCGCTCATTACAGGCGACATTAAAAACTATCAAAAACACCATTCTGGAAAATGGGATCTCTTTGTCGAACTCTTGACTGAAGCGCGCGAAAGTGGACAAAAAGTGGTCATCTTCTCCCAGTATCTTGACATGCTTGAGATCATCGAATCGTATCTCAAGAAAAAAGGGATCGTCTATGCCTCAATCAAAGGATCGACCCGAGATCGGAACGAGCAGCTCCGCAAATTCCGGGAAGATCCAAAATGCGAAGTCTTTGTTGCCTCGCTCCTTGCAGCAGGCGTCGGGATCGATCTCACCGTCGCATCCATCGTCATTCACTACGACCGTTGGTGGAACCCGGCAAAAGAAAACCAAGCCACCGACCGCGTCCATCGCATTGGACAAAACCGAGGCGTCCAAGTCTTCAAACTTGTCACCAAAAACACCATCGAAGAAGACATCCACGAAATCATTGAACGGAAAAAAGGACTACTCGAGCAAATCGTCGGTGCAGAAGATCAAATTACCTACCTAACACGAGATGAATTGCTCAAAGTCTTTGAAAAAATGTTTACCCATTCATAGACGTTGGGATTGTTGTTCACGCAACGTGTTTAGTTCCTTCTCTAATTCAGGAGGAAGTCCATTTTTTTTCAAACCCACTTCGTCTGATGCTAAACGCATATAATGTTCTCTGTCTGACTCAGACATTACAGTAATTTCTACATTCGTTGGTTGTGTAAAAGTAGTAGTCCTCGTTTGAGGCGGTGTGTCAGTCAAAAAGCGGTTGAAAATTCGTTGAAGACCGTAACAATAAGTCGATGCTGCTTCTGCTACACGTTTTAATGGGCTAAAAAATGAGGGGATTCTTGTTAACATATATTTTCCTTTTAATTATTATTTACACAAACTATTATAACATAAAAAATACATAATTAACATGTAATAAAAAAAATTTATTTCTTCTTCTTAAAAAAATATCCGTTTATCCTATTCTTTTTTATTTGCTTCATGTACAATTTGGGCCGTTATGCTTCCTAAAATTGCCTTAGTTGGCCGCCCGAATGTTGGGAAATCGGCCTTATTTAACCGGATCTGTCAACAAAGAATTTCAATTGTTGATGATCAAGAGGGGATTACAAGAGATCGCCTGTATGCAAAGGCAGATCTTTTTGGTCGTCCTTTTATGCTCATTGATACTGGTGGGATTGATTTTTCCGGCAAAATCCCTTTTGCTGAACTTGTTAAGCGTCAAGCAGAACTGGCAATTGTTGAGGCAGATGCAATTATTTTAGTCGTCGACGGGAAGGCCGGAATGAGCGTTTACGATGAGGAAGTGGCGAAAAAATTAAAGCGCTCAAATAAGCCTCTTTTTCTTGCTGTGAATAAAGTGGACGATTGGAGCGATGAGCAGAAAATGGCCCCCTTCTATGCCCTTGGAATCAAAGAAATATTTGGCGTATCGGCAATTCAAGGAAACAATATCGCCGAACTATTAGAGGCTGCCTTAAAAGAGATCCCAGTACGCGTTGAGCCCCCGCTTCCTGAAGGGGTGATCAAAGTGGCGATTGTAGGCAGGCCCAATGTTGGTAAATCGACATTGTTAAATCAAATTTTGAAAGAAGATCGTTCGATTGTCAGTCCCATTGCTGGAACGACAAGAGACGCACTCGATATTCTCTTTGAAAAGGATGGTCAAAAATATCTCTTAATCGACACTGCAGGCATCCGTAGAAAAAAAGCTGAAAAAGAGGTGGTCGATAAATTTGCCGCCATTCGGACCGAAGAGGCCATTGACCGCGCTGATGTTTGCCTGCTCGTGCTCGATTCTTTCGAGGGATTTACAACACAAGAAAAGCGCATTGCAGCGGAGATTGAAGCAAAAGGGAAAAGCTGCATCCTCCTCTTTAATAAATGGGATCTAGTGCAAAATGTTCGGATGGAACACGCCATGCGCGGCATTCGCGAAGCAGCGCCCTTTTTGGCCCACTGTCCCACCGTTTTTATGTCAGCAATTGTGGGTCGCAATTTAGAAAAAATTCTCCCCCTCGTAAATCAGGTATATGCAGCGCGCTTTGAACGGATTGGTACAGGTGCACTCAACACATTCGTTGAGCGATGCTTGCAGAAATACCATCCTCCAATGATCATGGGCAAGCGTCTCCGCATCTATTACCTCACCCAAGTTGAAACCAATCCGCCCCGCTTTGTACTCTTTGTCAATAAACCCGATCTGATGATTGAGACATATCGCAAGTATCTCATCAATAATCTCAGGGAAGCATTTCCCTTCACCGGATGTCCTCTGATCTTTGAACTCCGAGGCAAAGGCCCTTCCAACGCACATTCCCGCGCCTCAACAGAGGCCGAAGAAATCGTCCAAACATAAAATCTTTCTTGTCTTATATTTCTCCAAGGTTTAATTACGGTGAAAAATTCTGAGGAGAAATTCAATGAAAAAACAAGATCAACAAAAATATGCACAAGTCATTGCTAAAGCGTGGATCGATCCAAAATTCAAGTCGAAACTCATCGCAAGTCCTGAAGCGACCCTCAAAGAAAATGGAATAGATTGCAAGGGTA
>DAIDIM010000108.1 GCA_027459365.1 Chlamydiota bacterium | reverse complement strand
AAGTTTTATTTCTATGGCCAATAAAATTCTTGGTACCCCTGGCCGGGTGATTTTTTGGTTTATGTATCTGTTTTTATTTATGACAGTGATGATCGCACACGTGGCGGGTGGCGGAGAAGTCCTTCGCGATATTACAGGTATACATATTCCTGATGCATTGGCTGCAATTATCTACACTGCTGTTTTTGCACCAGTTGTTTACCTTGGTGCGCGATCTGTTGATCGTCTGAATCTTTTCCTAATTAGCGGTGTTGCAATTTGTTATTTGGCTTTTTTTGCTATATCCATATCTTCGGTGAAGCTTTCTCTTTTATCTTATGCAAATTGGACAAAAGCAGGGTATGCTCTCCCCGTTTTATTTACAGCCTTCACCTATCAAGTCATCATCCCCTCTTTGATGACATACATGGAGAGGAACGTAACAAAAATTCGTCTTGCTGTGATTTTTGGTTCTTTGATTCCACTTGTTGTTTATTTAGTTTGGGAATTTTTGATTTTAGGAATTGTCCCGCCAAAAGGTCCCAATGGTTTAGATGTTGCAGCCGCAGCGGGTCAAAATGCGGTCGGTCCATTACGACATTTTGTTCAAAATCCACTCATCTATAACATTGGTCGCTATTTTGCATTTTTTGCACTCACAACCTCTTTTATTCCATTGGCTTTGGCTTTTTTTGATTTTCTTGCTGATGGTCTGAAATGGAAGAAAAAAGGGACTAAAAGGGTTCTCCTTTGTCTCATTGTGTTTGGAATACCTCTTGCAATTGCTTTGAAATATCCACATATTTTCATTGTCGCTTTGGGATATGCCGGAGGTATTAGTTGTGCTTTCCTTTTTGGCCTCATGCCTCCCCTCATGGTTTGGGTGGGGAGATATATAAAGCATTTACCTCATGGACAAAGACAGCTCTTTGGAGGCAAACCGTTACTTGTGATTTTGATGGCTTTTGCTCTCATCATCTTAGTTGGTCAGTTCGTGCAACATTTGGTGTAAAATGAAGATAGATCCGCTATTGAGAAAAGCCGCAGATGACGTCATCGACAATCTTGAAGCCCTTAAAATGTCTCTACAGAGATGCGTCAATGAAGGGATGCTAGACGTTGGGGATGTTTACTACAACGAATTAATCGATCTCATCGATGATGCAGAAATTGTCCAAAATTGGGATGAACTCAAAGAGATAGTCACTCGAGCAAAGACCATTGAAGTGGATATTGATGCTTGGCTCTCTATTCGAGGAAGCACTACCATCTCAATGATCTGGCCAAATATGCCGAGATAATTTAAAATCTCTTACCCAATTCGAGGGAAGCCAAATGTTGCTGATATCTTGAGCCAAATTCACCTTGGTATCGGATCTCGACGTAAGGTAATTTTGGATTTCCTGCAATATATAGCGCAGATAGAGTAATTTGTCCCATGTTTTGAGCGCCAGTTAACGTCGCAACGCTAAATGAGCCAGGAGAGCCGATGAGGAAGGCTGTGATGTTTCCTGTATGAAACGTCTTTTGATAAACATAAGAGACCATTTCTTGGAAAACAAGACGTGCGCCGCAATTTAGCTCAATCATTTCATTCAAGCGAATCCCTGTTTCTGCTCTAAGAAGAGAGCAAAAGCGCCCTTTTTGTCCCATATTGAATCCTTCTGCTCCCCTTTCATGGAACCCTTTTTCCCAATTCCCCACAAAGTCAGCTGCAGCAAAAGGTTCGATACTCCAACAACGGATAGCGCAACGATTGGCGTTATAGCCAATTTCAAAATGGGATGCCGCCTGCCATCCACAAATGGTAGATCTTGCTGTAACATTTACTGAATCAAATTTGATGTGTCGATAGTTTTTTCCTGAATAGTAACCGCCCCCGAGACTTAAATCGATATAGACAGGCAAATTGAAGGATGCATAGGCTGTGATCTCTCCTTGATTTACATTTGCATGCCCGGCATCATGATCTTCATCCACATGCGTATAAACATAGGCACCCCCTAAGCCAAATACATGTCCCTGACAAGTGTTGTAATCAACGGCTGTTACAAATCCACCTGAGCCTAAATCAAAGGCTGGTGTTTGGGACTGTTTTTTTTCTCGCGCCCATTCTCCAAAAGGGGTGATCCAAACGCCAATGCATGGACAGATTTCACAGCAATCATTTACACAACTTGCATAGTCATTCGAGCAATCTGCAATCATCCGATTCTCTGTTGCAATTGCTGCAAAGGGTTCTCCTTGAGAAGATTTTTCAGTAAAACGGATAGTTCTTAAGTGTTCCTTCATGATAAGGCTTGTGGATATATAGCTATTTTGTGATGAGAAGGTGACAACTGCGTTTCTTGTAGGAGCGGCTGATTCTAAAGCTTGTTTCAATTGACTTAAAGTCAGAGTTGCAAAGAGCTCGCGAATAGATCTAGGTGCATTTGCATTTAAATAGTTTGCAAGGTGAAGATCATTTCTGCTTAAACCAGCTGTATTAATAAATAATGGCGCAGGAGGCGGTGGCGGTGGTGGCAATAGAGGTAAAAGCTCTGCCCAGATTAAGCCCGGGTTTCCTGGAATAGTCGCTAATGTGTTAGTGACCAAACCAGAGA
>DAIDIM010000102.1 GCA_027459365.1 Chlamydiota bacterium | reverse complement strand
TTGAAGCGATGATGCAAGATAAAAAGGCGCTTCAGGCAGGGACCTCTCACTTCTTAGGTCAGAATTTTGCCAAATCGTGCGGGATTCAATTTCAAAGTTTTGAGGGGACGAGGGAATTTGCATGGACAACTTCTTGGGGCGTCACAACCCGCCTAATTGGTGCTCTTATCATGGTGCACAGCGATGATGATGGACTTGTCCTCCCTCCAAAAATTGCATCAGCACAGATTGTGATCGTTCCAGTGATCCATAATGAAGAGACAAAATCGAAGGTCTTGGAATATGCGGAGAAGATTGCCTCTGATCTAAAGAAGCAAATGTATGGTGGCGAATCCATTAAAGTGATTGTGGATAAAAGAGAGATGCGCGGTGGAGAAAAAAATTGGTCCTGGATTAAAAAAGGGGTACCTCTTCGGATCGAAGTAGGAATGAGGGAAATCGAGGAGGGGAAATTTGGCATCGCAAGACGGGATAAACCACACAAAGAGACGATTCTTGTCGCGCGCGCTGAGATTGCACAAAGAGTTCCCACTCTTCTGGATGAAATCCACGAGAATCTGTTGAAAAAAGCGACAGAATTTAGAGAGTCGAATACTGTTGAAATCAACACACAAAAAGATTTTTACGACTTTTTTAAAGGGAAAGAGGATGAAATTGGAGGGGGCTTTGCCCTTTGCCATTGGAATCGCGATCCTGAATTTGAGAAAAAAGTAAAAGAGGAGCTCAACGTGACGATTCGATGCATTCCACATCATATAGATCATGTTGGAGGGTGTTGTCTTTTCACAGGTAAAAAAAGTCCTTCTCGTGTACTATTTGCTAGGTCTTATTGAGGAAAGGTAGGTATGTTAGGTTTTTTTCAAAAATATCAAAAAGCGTTCTTCATTTTCGTCACCTTTTTGATTATTGCTTCGTTTGCATTTGCCGGCGTTTTTGATACCTACATGACGTATGATGGACGTTCAAAAGATCGTAAAGTTGGCGAAAATATTGATGGTTCCCCAATCATGCAATCGACAATGCAACATCTCTCCCGTTTTATTGCGACAGATTGCAAGGATATGGATAAAGGAGTCATTCCAAATCTATGCAATGACGGAGTCATCCGTAATGATTTACTCGCAAATGGGATCGCAGAATTGATCGTGGAAGAATATTTCGATTATATGAAAGAGGATCTCGCGAACCGCCTGGACAGGGTAAAAAATTATCGGGGCTATGAAAATCCAGAAGCACTCTTCATCAATGCACGTTTTGCTTGGGAACAGTTTGTCCCCTCTTTTACAAAGGAATGGGAATTTCTCAAGACTCAGGAACATGCATCTGTAGAGACTTTTTCCCATCTCTGTACCCTATATCAACAAAGCGCCATTTGTCCGCCAGAGCTTATTCGTAGAGTCTTAGCGCAGTATACAAAACAGGCAACATGGGTAAAGCAAGATCCCTATCTGCAATATGCTGATATGGCGCTCTTTGGATTTCATTCATTGAGTGATTGGTTTGGTCCTCATTTTGTAGAGCTGTCGGCATCGTTTATTTTGAATGTTGCAAAATGTGCTGAACTCAAAGGATTTTACGTCACGAAAGAGGAGGCGCAAGCAAATCTTGTACGTAATTTTGAACAATCCTTAGAAAAAATGGGAAAAAAGAATGCGATCACAATGCATGAGCATCTTCGGACAATTGGAATGGATGAAAAGAGTGCCATAGAGGCATGGAGAGCAGTTCTTTTATTTCGCAAGATCCTTCAGACAGCGGGTTATGCAACATTTGAAGATATGCTTCCCTATAAAGATTTTGCTGCATTTGCGAATGAAGAATTTGTCATTCATAAATATGAATGGCCAGAGAGTTTGCATTTGAAAACAGGGCAAGACTTGATTGATTTTGAAGTTTATTTGTATGCAATTTCAGGCAATCTGAACCGCCTATCTCTTCCAGATTCCATTCTACCAATAGAAAAGGTTGCAGAACTTGCACCTCTTCTTGTGCAGAGCTTTTATCGTATGAATATCGCTTCGGTAACGCTTGACGAGGTGGGGCTTCGCGCGCCATTAAAAGCAGTTCTTGATTGGCAACTTGAATCGAATCATTGGGATCTTTTAGTCTACACATTCCCTTTTTTAGAAAAGGCAAATACAATTGCTGAGCGTTTTCAAATCCTAGAAAAAATGTCATCTTCGAATCGTGTAAAAATGGATCAATTTGCAAGAAGAGAGTGGGCAAAAAAACAGCCTGAGCTGATTGCAAAAATGCTTCAGGAAAAACAAGGTGCCGAGACAAAAGTGTCGATTGCAAAAGATTGGATTTCCATTTCTGAGATCGAAAATCCTAGAGAATTGGCGACACTGATTGAAAGTGCAGCGGAAGGGGATTGCATTGTCAAGGAGTTATTGGAAAGATATTCTGATCGAGACTTGACTTTTTATCGTTTCACAAACATTGCAAAAGAAAGTGATACACATATCCTTACATTCCAGGAAGCAAAAGATCTTGGTGTGATGGGTCTTGTATCTGATCGTTTTTTAGAAACAGAATATAAGAAAATGCGATCAAAACACCCTTCTTTATTTCAAAGCAAGGATGGTGAATGGAAATATTTTGCAACTGTTAAGGAAGAAATTGCAAAAATTGTGTTCAGTGACCTGTTAAAGAAAATGGGCAAAGAAAAAGAGACACTTGCTAATTATGCCAATTATCGTTTAGAAAAAATTGCGAATGATGCACTTGCTTCGATCAAGAAAAATCAAGAGGCTGTTTGGTTAATGGATCAAAGCAATGACAATGTGATGAACCAATTTAAGCTGATAAAAAAAATGTCCTTAATTCAGCGTACAACAAAGGATGAATGGATGTTGAACCAAGTCTTTACAATGAATCCAAATGATTGGTCACCTGTTTATGTGCCAGCAGATGGAAATGTCTCCTTTTTCTACTTTGAAAAAAGACAAACGAGTTCTGAACCGATATTAGAACAAATCACACTTGGCCAGGAAATGATTGCACAAGATGCGCAACGATATGTTGCCAAAATGGTGCTATCTAAATCCTGCTTACAAATACCAATGAAGGAGCTTTAGAAAGTTATGGGATTATTTGATGATGACACCCCTTCTTTATCACCTGTTCAATTTTTTGGAATCACAGCGGATTGTAATACTTCCAGAGGCAAATTAAAACCCGATAAGGAGCACCTTCTCCCTTCTACTTCAGATCTCCTCGCAGAAGACTCTTTTGCAGATGTCTACACAGGTTGGACAGTTGACAAATTGGCCTTTCATTTTAACGTTAAAGTCCCGTTTCAAAAGATTGGAGAAGGGGATTTTCGCAAAGGGGATAGCATTGAAGTCTTCATTGACACACGTGATATGAAAACAAAGGCAACTGTTTCAAAGTTCTGTCATCATTTTGTTTTTTTCCCAGCTCTTGCACAAAATTTTTATGGAAGGGAAATCACCCGCTTTCGTGGAGATGATATGCATCGTCTCTGCCATCCTGAAGATTTGCAAGTGACACCAAAAATCGAGAAAAAAGGATATAGCTTAAGCGTGGAAATTCCGGCTCATTGTTTGCATGGATTTGACCCGTTAAGCTTTTCTCGAATTGGTTTTACCTATCGGATCAATCGAACAGGTGGTGCACCACAGCATTTTGCTGTCTCTTCCGAAGAGTACAACATTGAGCAGCATCCGGCAACTTGGGGAACATTGAAGCTCGAGCAGGAGTAAGTAAGTTAGTCAAAGAAACTCGAGGGCCACCAAGACATGCGCTTTACAGAATCACATGAATGGATTGCAACCGACGGCACAGTCGGTATTACCGAGTATGCTAAAAATGAGCTCGGCGATATCGTCTTCATCGAGCTTCCAAAAATTGGAGCCGAAGTGAAAGCAGGCAGACAGGTTTGCGTCCTTGAATCGACAAAAGCAGCAGTCGATGTCTATTCACCCGTATCGGGGGTTGTCACCGCTGTCAATGAGGATCTTCTGAAATCCCCAACACTTTTAAAAGAGGAGAACGGATGGCTATTTCGTATTCGGCCGTCAAATCTTGCTGAAATGGAGAAACTGATGTCTCTTTCTGAATATGAGAAATTAATCACCTAAATTTGTTCCCTAAAGTACAAATAAGCTCGACTTTGTACATTTTTTGAAAGGCAGATCCGAGGGAGGCGTCCGATGATTTTATTATTTTTTTGCGAGTTAATAGCAGCAACGTCCCTATTGACGAGTAAAAAAACAATAAAAGAGCGGACGCTCTCACCGGGAGATGCCATCAAAAAATGTACAAAGTCGAGATAAGGTATAACTTTTAAGTTAGAAAAATTTGAGTCTTTTTGTATACTATTGTATGTCAAATAATTACGATAAATGACATAAGTCGAGATTATCGATAACAATTAAAGAAAAAGAGGAATATTATATGTCGGTTTATTCTACATCTAGCGCGGCTTCAGATTCAGCAAATCCCAAAGAGATCTATATCCGTATGGACATTGACAAGAAAATCGATCAAATCGTAAAACCAACTTTTTTGTCTCTTTCTGTAGACATCAGCAAACTCACTGCATCCATCTACCAACCCCACCAACTCATTGCTTCCTATGTGCAGAGAGCTCCACAGTCGTAGAAGTAATGGATTTTGAAAATTAATCCGGCTTCCGCATTTTAGATTAAAAGTTAAGGTCAAGTCAGAAGAGCAGCGGATGCTTTATTCTCAACGATGATAAAATCGTCGACAAGATGGCCTAAAATTTGGTTATCTTGGATCAGGTTGCATTCTTTGAGATGACAAATCAACTCTTCTCGTACCTCTTGATTTGGCACGAGAATTTTTTGAATGAATTTAGGGGCGATTCTCTCTTTGACCATCACTTCATGTCCACGGTACAAAATATCGGGATGAATTGTACCGAAAAACCACTGTTTGATAAGGTCTAAAAATTCAGGAAGAGATAAGCCGAAGATCAACATACGATTCTGATCATTAAAATGGGTGATTCCGAGTTCTTCGAGGAAACGATGCTCTTCACTGAGTGCTCTTAAAATGTCTCTTTCTATGATCTCCCATTGTGCTCCTAAATCGTCTTCATTGCGAACAAGGCGCTCTCTTCGACAAGAAAGGAGAGTGCTAGTTTGCAGAGTATCAATAAATTCCAAAATACCAGGACGTTCTTTATAGGGAGTTCCCCAGTAAGCATTTGGATCGGTTGAACGATTTCCGTAAGCATCATTCAAATATTGATAGGTCCCTGTTTCAATTGCCTCAAGAGAGATGATAAAGCGGACATCTGAATAATAATTAAGTTTGTTCAAGTCGACATTTTTACTGCAATTATCCTCTGTAATCATCTGTGTAAAGATAACATCAGAGCCACCACTATAGTAATCAGCAATGGTACTTAATCCAATAGCTGAGCATTGGAGAAATTTTCTTGTTTCACTAGAGAGCAATCCCGAAGTGAGAATGGAAGCTGTCCTTTCATAGAGCTCTTTTCCTGATGCTCCGGTGAGGGCAGAAGTTAAGCCCCTTGCTCCCAAATCATAAGCCCTTTGTGCAAGTCCATTGATTCGATAGCGCATTCGTCCTGGAAGAATTTCCTCTAAGGTCATTTGATCGAGATAGATCTCAAAAATAGTTGCCATCTCGGGGACTTCTTCGATGATTTTGGCTTTGATTTCCTCTGTTGGTAGGGAAAAGAAGAGCTCAGATCGTTCTAGTTTGAAAGCCTGCCTAGGATAGAATGTCCGAAATAAATGACCTATTTTATGCCTTTCTTGGTCCTCTTCGGTCGATTGTTGAAAAGCCTTATCGAGGTTTAAAAAGGCAAGCAGGGCGTGAAAATGGCCAATATTCTTCCCGCTTTCCATTTGCACAACAATTCGATTATAAATAGAAGGAAATTCAGGGCTTGTGCAGATAAAAAGGGACCCGAGTCCTTCCATTGTGATTTTTGTCGAAAACCCGAAAGTAGAATCCCCAATTGGGAAAGGGACGTTCTGTTCAATTTGAATGTTTTCCCCAAAGCTTTCTGAACGATCCAAAAGGGCTTTGACTACGTGTCGATCTAAGCTTTTAAGTTCATCCACTTTTTGTTGAAGAGCCGTTCGAAATACGTGGTTGATTTTAAAATCGAGTTCGTTGAGTTGCTTTTCTTGTAAGAAAATAGTTCGGAAAGCAAGATTTGCCCCTTTGACTAGCTCTTTTCCAAAGCCATGGAAATGGGCTCCGAGATCACATAATTTTTCCTTAAATTGAGAAAGGGGACTTCTTTTGAGGTATTCAACATTTCGTCCTTTCAAAGAGCTTTGGAAAAAGTTAGTATACTTTGGTTGGAAAATAGGAAGAGTGGCGAGTATGGCATGCTCTTTTTCAAAAGGATCAATATCAATCATGCAAAACATAATAATGGAATTAATTAAAAACAGCAATGGTTTAAAGTAAAAATGTTACATTTATTATTAACAATTATGTCATTTATTCAATATATTAATGATCAGGGCTTTATGGAATGTAGGCTCTCTGACTCTTACGAAAATCAAATTTTATTTGAGGTCACGGGGAGACGCTTTGGGAAGACAGTAGATGAATATCGGAGGTTTTTTCAGGCACAAAATCTGCAACTCGAATATATAGAGGTCAGAAGAGAGATGGCTGAATTTGACAATCCAGAGGCATTAAATGCTTGGATTTATCGCGAAGTTGAAAATGATGCGATGACGGAATTGGTTTTTTCTTCTTTGAAGACCATTCACTGCAGTGATGGGAAACTTCGATTTCCTACAAAAAAATTGATTGTAAAAGTATGCGCAAAATAAGTTTGTTGCTCATTTGCCTCTGTCTATTGATCTTTTTGCCAAGTATTTTGGGCACTTTTGCTAAAACCTATTTTCATTTTCTCGGATGGGATGTCAATTATGCAACAATTAGTTGGAAAGATAAGAGCCTGGTTTTAACCGATCTTGAGCTTACTCATTCGTCGCTCTCTTTTCAGGTTCCTGTTCTAAAAATTTCTTTATTTGATCGTCATTTAACATTGTTTAGGCCGGTTGTACAGATCTCAGAAATCCCCAATTTTGATCGCTCTTCAAGTTGGACATACACAGTAGAAGAGGGGCGCTTAGAAGGGGTGATTACTGGAACGTTTCAAATGCAAAATGAAGAGGCTGAATGGCACTGCGTTTACCAAAACATCCATTGCATTGGAAAAGGGGTCATCGATCAATGGCTAGAAACAAACTTGTATTCAGGAGATTCTGCCCTTTCTGTCCTTTACAAGGATTCACAATTCGAATTATCAGCACATGTTGTCAATCCTGAGTTTGCAAATGCAATCTTAACTATCTTGGACCGTTTTGGGTACTCAGGTTGTTCCATGCTGAAAGGGACTCTCAGCGGCTCAATCCAGGTGGCTAAGGGAGAAATCAAGGTTCTTGAGGCCCAAGCTAGCCATTGCCTTTTTCAAAAAGATCGATTGTGCGTGGGTTGTGAAATAGCAATAGTTACAGATGGAAAATATTCCTTTAGTGGCGGTTCCTATTTTATTGATGATCAGCTCTTTGGGAAAAATTGGGAAGGGGCTGGGGAATTGTCTGGTATCGGAAAAATTTCTGGAAATATCGGCTCTTTTCATCTTACGTCTCAATATTTTGGAACATTGCAAGAGATGGCTATGCAGTTGCAATGGAATGGCCCTTTTAAAGGGGAAGGTTTGTTTAAATTGGTGAGGCGCGATGATGGCTGGGATTTTTCCTTTCACGAAGAAAAAGGGGATCTACTTGAAGATTTGCAATTTTCTGGGAAATTCGGTGTCGAGGGTTTTTGTTGTTATGATGTAAAAGGTGTTCTGAGTTTGGGGAAAAAAGTCCCTTTTTATTGTCCGATCATCGAAAGCAATGGACAATTTGATCTTCGATTTGTCCATCCTATTTTTGATCTTGCGCGCCTTTGTGGAACAAGCGATGGAGGAGACTTCGTCATTGATCCGACACGTAGCCATTTTCTAGGAACTCCAGTAACGAAAGGATGGACAAATCTTAAAAAGTTTGAACTAGAATGCAGTCTACCCTGGAAGCTTCTCACTTTTTTTACAGATATCCCATCTATTTATCGGGAAAACGAGATCGGATGTCGAATTACATACAATCAAGAAAATACGAAAATTGATCTACAATCCTCTCTTTATATTCAAGACCATGAAATTCCAATTGCCATCTCTTTTGAAAATCTTGGGGCTGCATGGCATTTTTCCACCCATTTTTGGGAAGGAAAATTAGAGGGGGAGTGTCTGTTGGATCGAGAAGGTCTTTTGATCACAAAAGGAAAAGGGCTGTGGGAGAATCGATTTCAAGGAGACTTTTCGGGTCGAATGGCAACTTTTGGTCAAGGAGAACTCAAGTTATCCAATTTGCAAATGGAACTGGGGATTTTGCGTTCGGAATTGCAAGGAGAGGTTAAGGGAGAGGGGATTCTCCACTGGAAAGATGTGCTAGAAGCCGATTTCGATCTCTTTGCCCGAAAATTTAAAATCAAAGATTGGGAATTGGAAAACGAGGGTTCGATCCATATTTTTTGCTCAAGTGCGATGGGAATGGTTGTTCAAGGGCTGAACATATCATTTGAGAGTGCAAACTGCAGAATTGGTCTTCTCCAATATAAATTTGCAGATTCTCAACCCGTTTTTAGTCTAACCCAATCGCAGTTTTATTTACCCTCGCTATTCTTAACAAAATTTGGACTCAGCAATAGAGCCGCGATGCATGGAAATGCAGACTTTAGTTTCTCATCCGATCTAACTAAGGTCTCACTCACAATGAAAGAGGGGGTTATCCCCTATGAGGATGAACAATTTAGCATTTGGAACTTGCATGCTGTCATGAATGACAATCAGGGAAATGTCAATTTTGATTTAGAACATCACTCTCGGTTAATTCCAATTGATTTATCTTTTCTATTAGATTCGGATATTAAGGGCCGCTTAAAAGTAGACAATACTTTGAAAGCAGATTTTCTCCTATCAGATCATCTCTGTGTACAATCAATTGTTGGAAAGTGTTTTGGTGTTGATGCTTCCTTTCATTTAGATGGCGATACACTCATTGGAAGTGCACAAATCAATGGAAATGAAATACGACAAATTCTTCCTGAAAAACTTGCCGAAGTATTCAATGACCTCAACATCGGAAATGGCTATGAACTCATGGGAAGGCTCAATTTTAAAGAGGGACTTGGGTTTAAAGGAATACTTAGTGGTAAGCAAATTGAGCTCTTTGGATTTGAGTTAAGAAATCTTCTCTCACAAATAGAATGGGATTATGACCATCTGCATATTTCCGATCTCAAGATTTGCGATATTGCAGGCACTCTTAAGGTAGAAGAGATCATCGCAGAGAGGAAAGGGAAAGATCCTTGGACACTTTCCATTCCTCATATTATGATCACAGAATTGCGACCCACCCTTCTTCAAGATGTCGGGGGACCTCCTGGAACATTAAGCCCTCTGGTTGTTAGAGAAATTAGAATTGATGATTTCAAAGGTTGTGTAGATGATAGTAAAACCTATACTGCACACGGCGAGCTGTTTTTTATCAATTCCTATAAACGGGAAAATTCGATTTTCGAGCTACCCTCTGACATTTTGAGCCGAATTTTTGGCCTAGATCTTGAGCTTTTAACTCCTGTGTGTGGCAGGCTAAAATATGAACTACATGATGGATTTTTTCACTTTACCGAACTTTTAGAAACGTATAGTGAAAATAAGCGCTCTGAATTCTTTCTCATATTCAATGACGAGTCTCCAAAAATGGATCTAGATTGGAATTTAAATATTTTTATTCAAACCAAGCAATTTGTATTATTTAAGTTTACCGAAGCATTTCTTATTTCAGTCACAGGAAAACTTGATGATCCCAAGATTAAGCTCCAGCGTAAAAAGCATTTTTTCGGCGTTCTCTGATATACTTTTCCCACCTCTGTGCATGATCTGTAAGGAGCAATCCAAAACCAAACTCTTTTGCATCCCCTGCTGGGAGCTGTGCTCTTTTCCAGATCCAATGACCCGATGTCCCCATTGTTTCATAGAATCAGAAGGGATCTGCCGAAAGTGTATAAAAAAACCGCAGATCCCATTTACCCAAAGCTGTATCTTTGAAGATACAGAACCTGCCCGCCACC
>DAIDIM010000082.1 GCA_027459365.1 Chlamydiota bacterium | reverse complement strand
ATGATGCTGTTTTTGAGCGTATCGAATCGGCTCATGCTCACAAAATTTTCTCGAAATTCTTCTAGGAAAAGCTCGAATCGGTGTAGAAGATCTTCTGGCTGATGCGAATTGGATTGAACTAAGAAAAACTGATATAGCCGTTTCTCGAATTCCGCTTCACTTGATTGGGCAATATAACCAGTCTTTTGTTTCGTCCGAAGGGTGTCGAAAAAAGGTTCCTGAATAGCCGCTGCAAGAATTCTCGAAGCTGCTTTTTTGGGAAGTGAACTATCCCCCTCATCGATGAGGAGAATGGCTGCGTTTCCTTGAGCTTTTGTCGTTTTAGAGATTTGAAAAGGGCCACTATTTTCTGGAAGATGGAGCGCCTTCATTTGAGGATGCTCATCTTTTGAATATGGAGATTTTGCCAATGAGAGGATATTTTGCCATGAATTCATTGCGATATCAGGAGTGAGATTTCCTGCAAAAAGAACTTCCATATAGGTTTTTTCAAAAAGCGTTTTATGAAATTCGAGAAAATCGACAAAACGAATTTGATGAATTGCTTCAAGATTTTCTTGCTTTGTTGTGATGCTATCATTGATGAGTGTTGTCAAAAGCTCTTTTGCTTGCTTAACGGGCAAAATTTTGGTGCTATTTTCATAATCCTTTATTGCCCTAGAGATATAGAGATCAAATTGCTCTTTTGTTGGTGGATGTTTTGGCATTTGAGCAATGATTTCTTGAAGAAGCAGAGGGATTTTTTCACTAAATCCGGTCAAAGTTAAATTCAGACGACATTTATCAATTTTGAATTGAGGAGTAATTCCGGCTGCGACTGCATTGCTTAAGATCGGATGTAGCTGATCGGTCAAATGGTCAATATAAAGAGAGGCAAGAACATAATTTCTCGCTGTTGCATCAATGGTTGGAGTCAAAATATGCAGATACACAGCCATTTCTGGCGTTTGAAATTCAGACGCGCGAATGTAATATGCAATCCCTAAAGGAGTATTTGCAAGACAAACTGGGATATTGCCCAAATCGGGATTCTCAACAATTTCTAAATTGCTGGTTACAAAAGGGTTAAGAGTTGGCGCCTGAATGTCAGGATGAGGTTTTGCTTTTACCCAAGAAGCAATCCAATTTTGCGGAATGGGACGAATCGAATAGGGAACTTGAAGCCATGTCTCTTCTTTGTCATAGTTTGTCTCTTTTGGGGCAAGCAAACTGATGACACATTGGTTGGGCGTTAAGTGGTTTAGCGTATTCTGAATTTTTTTCGAGTCAAATTCGGTACCTAGAAGTGATTTTCGAGGAAAGCTAGCGAGATCTTCATCAAGAATTATGCGTCCTATTTGCGAAATATATTGGAATGCGTCGGTTCTAGCCTGATATTGGTAATTTAAAGCACTGAGTACATTTTTTTCCCAAAAAAGATCAACATTTATCCCTAATTTTAACCTGGAAAGTGATTGAAAAACATAGGTAATCACTTCATCTACTTTCTTGATGCCGATATCTGAAAGGGCAATTTTGATTTCAAAGAAGGCGTGATCTTTTCCACCCTGCGTCTCGACGCTGACATTCAAATCATCGACAAGTTTTTCCTTTTTTAATTTCTCAAGTAAGCTTTTTTCCCCGCCGCGTTGGATGGTATAGGCGATTAAGTTTGCAGATTTCGATTCATCGTTTGATAAATTTTTTGGCAATTCCCAGACAAGTGTGATGGTTTGCTGATTCTTAATTGGCTCTATAGAAATGATCCGATTTTTTTGCGCATTGGAAAGGAGAGGGCCTGTGAAATCTTTCGTTTGTATTTTGTTTTTCGGCACTAAAGAGAAAAGATCGGCTGCTAAATTTTTTAATTCATGAAGCGGTTGAGGTGAATAAATTGCGGCGCGCATCGATTCAGCTCCATAGTGCTCCTTATGCCAATTTTTGAGTGCACTTTGGGGGATTTTTGCTAGGGTTTTCGAATTGCCGGCAGAAAAAAATCGGTTTGGATGATCGGGATTCCCGGTCTCTTTAAAGACCATATATTCTCGCCAGTTGTCATTTTCTTTCATCAGAGCAAATTCTTGATCGACTGCATGCATTTCTCTTGAAATATTGGATGCATCAAAAATAGGGTCGATAAAAAAATGTGCAAAGCGATCTAAAAGGTGAGGAAAGCCTTCTGTATGGGAAGAAAACATATAGACTGTTTTATCGGGAGCTGTGAAGGCATTGGTATGTCCCTGAAAATTGGATACCTCTGCAGAAAACTCATTATCTGGATACTTCTCAGTTCCCATGAAAAGCATATGCTCACAAAAATGGGCCATGCCGGGATAATGACTCGGATCACACCAAGATCCTGAACCAACAGCAACAACTGCTGCCGATTGATCGGCTTTTGGATCTGAAATCAGTAGAATTTGTAGACCATTTTGAAGTTCAATCTTTGCAATTTCTCTCTCTTTCAGATCGAGATTTAAAAAGGGGAGATTGGAAGTATCAGGGATTTCTATGTATGGCGCTGTAGCAAGGATTAAGGATGTCAAAGTTTGTATCATCAGAATATATCCAGATTAAAGTTTTGCCTATGAAAAAGTCAATAGAGATTATGAGAGTGCCATTCCCGATGCGCCTCTTCGACGATATTCGAAAATATCCCAAATCTCCTCGAAGAATTCACATCGAGAAT
>DAIDIM010000073.1 GCA_027459365.1 Chlamydiota bacterium | reverse complement strand
ACTCTTGCATCTCATAATCTCATTTGGAGAACGTTACGATGATTGTCTCCAGTTGCCGATTTTCGTAGTTTAATGATTATTATACAGAGCCCTGCTGGAGTAGACAGTCGGTGTAGTCATCTTCTTTATCATATCTCTCTTGTTTTTAATGAGATAGATGTTTGGCAAACTGGACTTTTTTCAGGCGGGCGAGCAAGCTCGTCCCGTCACTGAAAGCCGGTTCGTGCGGTTTTTCGATGCGAAAAACATCGCACTTCACTTCAAACCCACACGAAACACCCGCAGGGGTGTTTCTCTTGCCCCAAAATTGAGGTTTGAGTGGACTAAAGATATTTTTAGGCAATTTTGGGGCAAGGTGGGTTTGAACCACCGACCGACGGGTTATGAGTCCGCTGCTCTAACCACTGAGCTATTGCCCCTTAATAAACATTAGAATTTAACGAAAAGTGTTTGAGTTGGCAAGGAAAATAAACCGATTTCGAGTATAATAGCTGCAGCCTTAACAATGTTACTAAGAATTTTTTGAAAATGTCCATTCAAAAACAAAATATGCGGCGCGCCTTGGTATGGTCAAATATATTAAGCGAACCTCTTTTCACTCTCTATAGCCTATTGTCAGTCATCCTTTACAAGGGATGGGGGGCTACAACTTTTCAAATTGCATTATTGACCATGCTCAAGCCGGTTGTGACTGTGTTGTCGTTTTACTGGAGCGCAGGACTGAAGGGCCGTAGCCATAAGTTGAAGTCCAATGTCATTTGGGCAAGCATTTGGATGCGCGTTCCGTTTCTTTTAGTTCCATGGTTTGACTCGGTTTGGTTTCTGATTGTTGCTGCGGTAAATTACATGTTCTTCTATCGTGCATCGGCTCCTGCTTGGTTGGAAATTATACGGAGAAATTTGGGGGAAAAGAAGAGATCTAGGCTCTACTCTTGGAGTTCGGCTCTTGGTTATTGTGAGGGGATAATCCTCGCCATCGGTATGGGCGTTGTTCTCGATGGTCATCCAGAATTGTGCAAGTGGTTATTCTGCGCTTCCTCTCTGATCGGGCTTGGTGTCGTTTTTATCTATAAAAGGATTCCTATTACAGCAGAAAGTAGGATTGAAGAGAGGGTTCCTCTTAAAGAATTGTTGATTCGCCCATGGAGAGATAGTTATCGACTCATTCGAGAAAGGCCCGATTTTGGCCGTTTTCAGTGGGGATTTATGATTTGTGGGTTTGGGATTATGCTCATCCAGCCTGCTTTGATTTTATTTATTGTCGATAGTTTAAAGATTTCCTATCTGGAAATTGCTGCAGCAATTTCAATTGCAAAAGGGCTTGGATTTGCAGTCTCTTCGCCGCTATGGTCAAGAGCAATGGAACGCTTTCACATTACTCGAGTTGCAAGTTTGGTCTTTCTCGCATTTGGTGTTTTTCCACTCATATTAAGTTTGTCAACTCTTGGCGCCGTATGGCTCTATTTGGCCTATTTTTGGTATGGGGTTGGTCAAGGGGGGAGCCATCTTGTTTGGAGTTTGTCGGGTCCTACATTTGCAGGAAAAGAGGAGAGCTCGCGTTACACTGGCGTTGGAGTTGTTCTTGCAGGTGTTAGAGGGGGAATTGCGCCACCCTTGGGCGGCTCTTTAACCTCCCTTTTTGGTCCGATTGGGGTATTGCTAACAGGTGGGCTTCTCTGTTTTTATAGTGGCGCAACCCTTTTAAGAAAGAGATTATTGGTTGTGAATAAATCATAGGGCAGATATAGATCCAAGTACATAGTTAAGATAGTTTTTGCAATGATTTTCTAGCGTGAAAGCTGCCGAATTTCGACGATCGTAAATGGCTTAGTATTCAATCAATACAAGGCCATTTACGATCACGAAATTAGGCGCTTTGACGCCGAAATAACGCCGATAACTTTCTTAACTATGTGCTAAGAGGGTCTGAATGCCTATTCGCTGTGCTGCATTGCTTGTTAGTTGTCTATTGTCGTTTCCAATTTTCAGCGATACCACAGAAAATGAAATTGCCGTTGTTTTGACGCGTTCAGATAGCATTCCACCAGAAATTTCTGCATCCACTGATCAGTATTTTGAAGGATATATTCAAGCACTTGTCGATATGCATTATGCAGAATATCAAGTGGTTGTCTTGGTTCATGATAAAGAGGTATGGCTTGCTAATTTGCCATGCAATGAACTCCTTAGCCGAAGTATTGTCTCTTTTGTAAGAGATATTCCAGGCGTCACTTGCGTTTATCAATTGGATGGAGTTCCGATAGAAAGCGCCCTATGGCGTGAACAATATGTGTGTCGTCCACAAATTAGCGGAATTTGGTTTCCACAGATGACCGAATTATTTGCTCCTCTGATTGCAGCGCCACGCCAAATCTCTTACACTTTAGGATGGAGAAGCGGAGATCGGATTTGCGGAAACAAGGCGGTGGATATTTCTCTTGGTGATGATTTTGCAATCTATCGTTGGCTTGACGTTCTTTGGCATGGTGATTTGCAGATTGGAATTGAGGCAGGAATTTGGTCTGTGTTCAATATGGACCCAAGTCACAAAAGGGAAAGTGGAACAGCGCTTGTCAATACTGACTTTTATTGCGGTGTTCCTATAACCTACGCGCGCGATAAATGGTCCTATCGTTTACGCGGGTATCATATCTCGAGCCATCTGGGAGATGAATTCCTGTACAATCATCCCTGGTATGTTGCAAAAGGGGCAAAATTCCCTAAAAGAAGAGTCAATCCGAGCATTGAAGCAATTGATTTTGCAGCATCCTATCAAGCAAGTGAAGCGATACGAATCTATGGATTTCCGGGCGCGATCGTTCACAGCGATGAATCATTCCCATGGAAACCTTTGTACATTGAGTATGGAACAGAGATCCGTTTCCTTGGAACCAAATATCCCCGACAAAAACTCTACGGAACTGTCTATATTGGTTTACACTGGCGAAACTATCAAGAATTGGATTGGAACTTCGACGGCACGTACCGTATTGGTTACGAATTTAGCAAACTTCAAGGCATCGGCCGAAAATTCCGTTTTTATATCGAATATCATCATGGCTACTCTCTAGAGGGGCAATTCCAAAAATGCCGCACTCACTACACGCAATATAACATTTCATACGGCTTTTAAAAACTCATACTTGCAAGGCTTGCCAGAGAAAGGCGTACTGCAGTGCATTTTGGTAAGCGATTTCTCCATTGCCAGATGCACCCGCATGACCGCCATCCAGATTTTCATAGAAGAGAACTTCGCAACCGAAATCGATCATTTTTGCTGCCATTTTACGCGCATGACCTGGATGGACCCGATCATCGGAGGTTGCTGTCATGAAAAATACTTTTGGATAAGAGATTCCTTTTTGAATGTTCTGATATGGGGAGTATTTTCTGATATATTCCCAATCTTCTTCAATATCGGGGTTCCCAAACTCCTCTATCCAGCTAGCACCTGCCAAAAGTTTATGATATCTTTTCATGTCGAGCAAAGGGTGTTGGCAGATGATTGCACCCCATAAATCGGGACGTTGAGTGAGCATCGCACCCATTAAAAGACCACCATTTGAATAGCCCTGAATCCCTAAATGTTTCGGGTGTGTAACGCCTCGAAGGATGAGATCTTCAGCAACAGCAATAAAATCATCAAAGGCTTTTTGACGATTTTCCCTCACTGCCTCTTGATGCCAGGCAGGACCAAATTCACCACCACCGCGTATGTTTGCCAAAATTCTAACTCCACCCTTTTCTAGCCATGCTGAGCCGGCAATTGGGTCGTAGACCGGTTCTAAACTGATACCAAATCCTCCATATCCATGAAGAAGTGTTGGATGGCTCCCATCATTGATAATTCCTTTACGACTCACTTGATAATAAGGGATTTGGGTTCCATCTTTAGAGATAGCGAAATGCTGAGAAACTTCAAGATCTTCGCTTTGAAAATGGTGAGAAAGGCTATGACTGACTGTTTTTGAAGGATCTGTCAAATCGCCTTTAATCAGACGTTTTGGAGTTAAAAAATCGCTGTGAATCAATTCATAACAATCTGACATATAATCGCTTGAGGAGATAAGACAGGAGCCAAAAGTAGGCATTTGCAAAATTTCTAATTTCCAACTCCCATCCCGTTTAAAAAGGAGAATTTTATTCTGAAGATTTTCTAAAATTTGCACTATCAAATAATTTTTTGTATTCGAAATATTTGTTACTGTAGAGCGAGAAGTCGGCTTAAAAAGAACGGAGCAAACAAATTCGCCTTGCATGTATTTGAGCAAATCAATCCCAAGAATTGCTCCTGCAGGAAAAGATTGCGTCTTGTTTATCCAATCAGATTGAAGTTTCAAGATGATCTGATCTTGGAAAAATGTGAAACGGGCATCTTGAGGGAAATCAAAGGGAACCCACATATCTCCTCTTTTTAAATAGAATATGGAGGTGGAAAAAGAGGTATATCGATACGCAATATCAAATCGATCATCCCCATGATAATGGGGAAATGCGCCTGCCATGACATCTGTTGTCTCTCCTTCGAAAATCAGCCTTGCCTCATGAATCGGAGTCCCGCGCATCCATTCCTTTACACATCTCGGATAGCCCGATAAGGTCATCGAATTGGGCCCAAAATCTGTGCTTACATAAACGGTATTTTCATCTTTCCAACAAATCGTTGTTTTCGCTTCAGGTAAATAAAATCCATCATCAATGAATTGTTTACTCTCATAATCAAACTCTCGAATGACAATTGCATCGCTTCCATTACGCGAAAGTTGAAGTAAGCCGTGATGACCGTTCAAATCGATCGACCCTTTCCAGACCCAATTCTCCTGTTCTTTTTCCGATAATGCGTCGAGATCGAGGACCACTTCCCATTCAGAAGAGTCTAACTTTTGGATTCGAACCCAAAGGCCACGTTTATTTTTTTCATCAATGCGATAGTCGTAGTGATAATCTCCCCTTTTTTTATAATAAGGCAGCCTTTCCTCACTATTTAAGATGGATAAAAACCGGCTATTCAATGCACTAAAATCGGGAAATGTCTCTAAAATCTCTGTACTACGAGCATTTTCCTTTTCCACCCAAGAAGAGACCTCCTTTCCATCTTCCAGCCAAAGATATGGATCAACATTTAACACTTTTTCACTCATAGGCCGAGGCAATTCGTGACCGAGACCGGCAGCAGCGAGGCGCAGCCCGACTGTTTCTTCCGGACATACCTTCTCACACCTTTTGCTTATCTAAATCTCTCACAGCTTCGATTTTATCATGCCAAAATCCGTCGGGATAGATCGGACCACTTTTCCCGATAGGCAATTTGTTTTGGAAAAATCGGCGATAGATGTCGAGACCTTGTTCTGCTGTTTGGATGCAATAGAAACAATTGCTGACCCATTCGGAGCCTTT
>DAIDIM010000063.1 GCA_027459365.1 Chlamydiota bacterium | reverse complement strand
GTTCGAGCCTCATCGCCCGCTATTTTTCATACCGGAGTCTTGAGTGAATACAGCCAGTACAAATGAATTAGTCAATGATCAGGTGCGCGTTTCTGTAATAAGAAAAGAGGCGTGTAAGGTTGAATTTTTAGTCACTGTGGGTAAGGATTTCATCGAGAAAGCGCGCCTAGATGCGGCAAAATTGGTGAATAAAGAGGTTGTATTGCCGGGCTTTAGGAAGGGGAAGGCCCCTGAGAGCTTGATTGTGAAAAAATTTCCTCAAGAGGTGGAAAGACGTTTTCAGAAGTCGCTTGCCGATCTCTCTTTTGTGGAGGCGCAAAAATTAGCGCAGGTCCCCCTTTTGAATAAGAACTCGACAATTACGTTTGATTTGAAAAAGATCGATGGAGAGGGGGCAACTCTTGCTTTTCAATTTGAAACGGAGCCCACGCCACCCAGTGTTGATCCTAAGCTTTTTGTGGCAAAACCGGTTGCGAGGAAAGAGGTGGGTGAAAAAGAGGTGAATGAGGCGATTCGTCAGATGGCTTTTTTCTACGCGAAGTGGGAAACCGTTGACAGGCCAATTCAAGAGGGCGATTTTATCCTCATCGACTTAGATAGCGATGGGAAAAGGGTTTTTGATCATATCCGTTTTGAAGTGAAGCCTACGATCATGGCTGAATGGATGCGAAAATTGGTATTGAATGCAAAGGTTGGCGATGTCCTTGAAGGTGATAGTGTTCCAGACGAGAATGCAACGGAAGAGGAAAAACTCGAATTTCAACCTAAAAAAGTGCAGGTGACGATTCGTAAAGTCGAACAGGCCGTATTGCCAGAAATAGATGATGAATTTGCAAAAAAGGTCGGTGCGCAAGATGTCGCCAGCATGCATCAAATGGTCGAAACGATTTTGAAAAAACAGGTGGAAGATAAGGCGTTGCAAGAAATGCGAGAACAGGTGAACCATTTCTTAGTGACAAACTATCTGTTTGATCTGCCAGAATCTTTAGTGCAGGCAGAATTTCAACACAGAATGGCTGCAGCAAATCGAAATCCTGAATTCCAAAAATTAAATCAGGAAGAGCGCAAGAGGGCAGAGGCGCGCATTCGCAATGAGACAGAGCAATCGTTGCGTCTTTTTTATTTGTCGAAACAAATTGTTCACGATGCAAAAATTCCAATCTCACATCAAGAGGTGAATGCAAGGGCAATTGAACATCACCGCACTCAAGGAGCGGGCAATGAGAATTTAAGCAAAGAAGAGTATGCGCTGGCTGTTTCAATGGTCTTCTTATCAAAGGCGCAAGATTACATTCTTAAAAATCTCGACTCATGTCATTTTTTGGTAGACAGATCCGAGTGAGGCGTTCGATGATTTTATTATTTTTTTGCGAGTCAATAGCCGCAACGACCCTATTGACGAGCAAAAAAATAATAAAAGCGCGGACGCTCTCACCGGAGATGGCAGCAAAAAATGACATTGGTCGAGAAAAATGTCTCTTGATAAAGTCGGTGAAATTCGTTACCTTTCTAATAAGAACAAGGATTCAAAATGTCATTAACGCCTTATGTCATTGAAGATACGGGACGCGGCGAGCGTTCAATGGATATTTTTTCGCGCCTCTTGAAGGATCGAATCATTTTTATTGGAATGGATATCACAGATCAGGTTGCAAACGTTGTCGTTGCACAGCTTCTATTTTTAAAAATGGAAGATCCAAAAAAAGATATTAGTTTATATATCAATTCTGCAGGAGGCCACATCACTGCAGGACTTGCCATTCTCGATACAATGATGTTTTTGGGCATTCCGATCAATACCTATTGCATTGGGCAGGCAGTCTCTATCGCATCTCTCCTTTTAGCTGGGGGAACAAAAGGGAAGCGATTTGCCCTTCCCCATAGCCGGATCATGATGCACCAACCTATTGGCGGTGTGGGTGGAACTTCTGAAGATATTGCATTGCAAGCAAAAGAGATCTTAGAGCTCAAGAAAATTACAGCCAATTTAATGGCCCGATTCACCGGGCAGCCGCTTGATCGCATTCTTGAAGATAGTGAACGTGACTATTATATGAGCCCAGAGGCAGCATTGAAATATGGAATTGTTGACCATATTGCTATGCCGCCTGAAGTAAATAAAAATCCACCACCAGAACTTGTGACAGCCCAATGAACAAAAAAGCCGAAACCCCAACTTGTTCCTTTTGCGGAAGGACAGAAGATACAGTAGAAAAACTCATCTCCGGTCCAAATGCCTATATTTGCGATAAATGCGTTGGACTCTGTGTTGATATTGTTCAGAAAAAGCCGATCTCCTACGAGATGAAGCTGCTCAAGCCGAAAGAAATTAAAGAGCATCTTGATGAATACATCATTGGTCAAGAAAGTGCGAAAAAAACCATTGCAGTTGCCGTTTACAATCACTACAAACGGATCCGCTCTTTAGCAAAGCAATCTGATGTAGAATACAGTAAATCGAATGTGATGTTGATTGGTCCTACCGGATCTGGAAAAACTCTCCTTGCGCGCACCCTTGCAACCATTCTCGATGTACCCTTTGCCATTTCTGATGCAACAACGCTGACCGAGGCTGGATATGTTGGTGAAGATGTCGAAAATATCATTCTCCGGCTTGTACAAGCGGCCGACTACGACGTTGCAAAAGCAGAGCATGGGATCATCTATGTCGATGAAATTGACAAAATCCGCAAAACCACATCCAACGTTTCGATTACGCGTGATGTGTCAGGCGAAGGAGTGCAACAGGCCCTTTTAAAAATTGTTGAGGGAACTGTCGCCAATGTTCCTCCCAAAGGGGGGAGAAAACATCCCAATCAGGAATATATCAAAGTCAATACGCAAAACATCCTCTTCATCGTTGGCGGTGCATTTGTCCATCTCGATAAGATGATTGCGAAAAGGCTTGGCAAAAGCACCATTGGGTTTGATACGAAGAATAAACAGACACACGATACACAAGATGTGAACTATCTCCTATCAAAAGTGGAATCTGAAGATCTTGTCTCCTTTGGAATGATTCCAGAATTTGTGGGACGTTTTAACAGCATTGCAAATTGTAACGAACTCACAATCGAAGATCTTACAGACATCCTCGTTCGGCCAAGGAATGCTGTCATTAAGCAGTATATGGCACTTTTTGCTGAAGAGAATGTCAAGCTCGACTTCACCGAAGATGCACTGCAAGCTATGGCGAAAAAGGCCAAAGAAACAGGAACTGGCGCTCGCGCTCTTCGTATGATTGTAGAAGGGATCCTTCGCGATCTTATGTTTGAAGTCCCTTCTGATCCAACTATTAAAGAGGTCCGCGTTGATAAAGAGA
>DAIDIM010000051.1 GCA_027459365.1 Chlamydiota bacterium | reverse complement strand
AGAGAGGACACGAAGTGCCTCTCCTGAGACCCCCGACATGTCTAAAGAAGCCAAAAGATCTTCAGAAGACATTCAAACCTTGCTTTAATTCTCCACACCGATTACACTACCTACTATTTTCATATTAAGGAGATGGCATTCATGCCGACATATAACCAGCTCGTCAAAACAGGCCGAACAGATAAGGTAAAGAGACGCAAGTCCCCTGCCCTGCAGCAATGCCCGCAGCGTCGCGGCGTATGCCTTCAAGTCAAAACTAAGACACCGAAGAAGCCAAACTCTGCTTTGCGGAAAGTAGCTTGGGTCCGCCTTTCTAATGGCCAAGAAATTATTGCTTACATCCCAGGAGAAGGTCATAACCTCCAGGAACACAGCATTGTACTCGTCCGTGGTGGTAGAGTTAAAGACCTCCCTGGCGTACGATATCATATCGTCCGCGGAGCTCTTGATTGCGCTGCTGTTAAAGACAGAAAAAAATCTCGCTCAAAATACGGAGCGAAAAAACCGAAGTAATACCAGGAGCTTGGACTGATCAAGTTCCTTGTCCAAGGATTTGGCTGCATAGAGCAGTCTCATCCCTGGACAGGCAATCCCGGGTGAAACAAAGAATTAGGTAGAAGAAATGTCCAGAAGAAAAAGAGTTTATAAGAAAAGAATCGACGTAGATCCAATCTATGGAAGTACGATGCTCTCAAAATTCATCAATAAAGTGATGATGCATGGGAAAAAATCTGTTGCAAGAACCATAGTTTATGGCGCCCTCACAAAATTTGCTGAGAAAGTAAAATCGGACAATCCCCTCGCTGCTTTCGAACAAGCTATTGAAAATGCCCGTCCGTCACTGGAAGTAAAGACACGTCGTATCGGTGGTGCAAATTACCAAGTACCTGTCGAAATCCCAGCCGATCGAAGAACAGCAATGGCAATGCAATGGTTGATCCTCAATTCTCGAAGTAAACCAGGTCGTAGTATGGAAGAAGCGCTAGCATTAGAGCTGACAGACTGTTATAACCACCAAGGCGCTACGATTAAGAAAAAAGATGACACTCACCGCATGGCTGAAGCCAATAAAGCATTCGCCCACTACAAATGGTAATTAGGCTATGAGCAAAAGACCAGAAAAAGAAAAATTAAATAATGTCCGCAATATTGGGATTATGGCCCATATCGACGCGGGCAAGACAACGACGACTGAACGGATCCTTTTTTACTCAGGCCGTCTCCACAAAATTGGTGAAGTTCATGAAGGCGCTGCCACGATGGACTTTATGGAGCAAGAAAGAGAGCGTGGAATCACGATCACCTCTGCTGCGACCACTGTCTATTGGATGGACTGCAAAATCAACATCATCGACACACCTGGCCACGTAGACTTTACAATTGAAGTAGAAAGATCTCTCCGCGTTCTTGATGGCGCTGTTGCCGTATTTTGCGCAGTAGCTGGCGTTCAACCCCAATCTGAAACTGTGTGGCGCCAAGCAGATCGCTATAAAGTACCGAGAATTGCATTCGTCAATAAAATGGATCGTACAGGGGCTGATTTCTTTAAGGCTGTGAAGTCGATGAAGGAAAAACTCCACGCCAATGCAATCCCCGTTCACTGCCCAATCGGCTCTGAGTCTGCATTCAAAGGGATGGTTGACCTCGTTACGATGAAGGCCTACCTCTTCCATGATGAGACAATGGGAGCGCAATACGATGTCGAAGAGATCCCAGCCGATCTCCTTGAGCAGTGCAAAAAAATGAGGATGGAACTTTTAGAAGAGCTCGCAACAGTTGATGAAAGCGATGAAGAGTTCATGATGAAAGTTCTCGAAAACCCAGATACAATTTCAGAAGCCGAAATCCATTCAGCGATCCGCAAAGGTGTGATCCGAATGAAATTCACTCCAGTTCTTTGTGGTACAGCGTTCAAAAACAAAGGGGTACAGCAAATTCTCGACGCCGTCGTCCGATGGATGCCATCTCCACTTGATCGTGGGATGATTAAAGGACACAAAGTAAACTCTGATGAAGATTTTGAAATCACCCCATCAGATGACAGTCCATTCTCTGCCCTTGCATTCAAGATCATGACAGACCCATACGTTGGAAAGCTCACCTTTATCCGTATTTATAGCGGTTCCTTAGAAAAAGGGTCTTCCCTACTCAATACGACAAAAGATAAAAGGGAACGTGTTTCAAGACTTCTTGAAATGCATGCAAATAAGCGTGAAGATCGCGATGCATTCTTTACAGGAGACATTGCCGCATGTATCGGATTTAAGAATACAACGACAGGCGACACTCTCTGTATGGAAGACAAGCCCCTTCTGTTAGAGAAAATGAACTTCCCAGATCCTGTGATTTCGATGGCGATCGAACCAAAATCAAAAGCAGATCGTGAAAAGCTCTCGATGGCCCTCTCAGCAATGTCTGATGAAGACCCGACTTTCCGCGTGAGATCCAATGAAGAGACAGGACAAACCATCATCTCAGGTATGGGAGAACTTCACCTTGAAATCATTCGCGATCGTATGTTCCGCGAGTTTTCAGTCGAAGCAAACGTAGGCAAACCAGAAGTTTCTTACAAAGAGACAATTTCGATCAACAGTTCCCAAGAGACGAAATATGTCAAACAATCTGGCGGTCGCGGTCAATATGCCCACGTTTGTCTGGAAATTGAGCCAAACGAAGCAGGTAAAGGGAACGTCATTGAAAGTAAGATTGTCGGCGGTGTAATTCCAAAAGAATATATCCCTGCATGTATTAAAGGGATCGAAGATGGAATTGCAACAGGCGTACTTGCTGGTTATCCACTTGTAGACATCAAAGTGGCAATTACTTACGGATCTTACCACGATGTGGACTCAAACGAGATGGCCTTCCGCATTTGTGCCTCAATGGCCCTAAAAGATGCAGCTCGCAAAGCGAAAGCTGTGATCCTAGAACCAATCATGAAAGTGGTCGATACAACGCCAGAAGAGCACATCGGCGATGTGATTGGCGACCTCAATCGTCGTAGAGGGCAAGTTCTCGGGCAAGAGACACAAAAAGGGACAACAGAGATTACAGCAAACGTCCCATTAAGTGAGATGTTTGGCTACTCAACGACACTCCGCTCAATGACCTCTGGTCGTGCTACCTATACAATGGAACCGAGCCACTATGAGCGAGTACCTACAAAAATCCAAGAAGAAATCATGAAAAAATAAAGAGCAATATGGCAACACCAAAACCAACACCATCAAGAAAAAGAATCCGCATTCGCCTCAAGGCGTTTGACCAACGGATGCTTGACCGATCCGTTCTCGACATCGTCGAGACAGCTAAGCGCACAGGCGCCCGCGTCGTTGGGCCTATTCCTCTCCCAACCCGTCGCGAAATCGTTACCGTTCTCCGCTCTCCCCACGTGGACAAAAATGCCCGTGAGCAGTTTGAGTCTAGAACGCATGTTCGCGTGCTCGATCTCCTCGACCCAACTGGCGACACCATTGAAAAGCTCAAAGTTCTTCCAGTTGCAGCCGGCGTGGACATCAAGATCAAAGCATAGAAAGAGTTTGTGGTAACTCTTCCAATCTGCGCGAAAAATGGGGGTATTGAAAAAATACCCCCTTCTCGTTCTTAGCTCAATTCCGTCGCTGAGATATTCCGATGATATGCACCTTTCACCTTCTTTGATTGCATAACGCGGGAAGCTTTTAAAATGCGAATCCCTTTTTCAACATGATCTTCTGTAAATTTATCAAACACAAAACGGGCCCCTTCTTTAGTTTTTACCCCATCCTGATTCAATGGGAGATCTGAAACCAATAACAATGCGCCAAGCGTAAATTTCCGTTTGTAACTTGCGATAAAAAGTGTTGCACACTCCATTTCAATGCCTTGCGCTTTGGACGCTTTTAATCTCGTTTTAAAGTCTTCATTGAACTCCCAAAAACGGGTATTGGTCGTGAAGGTTATTCCGATATGATAGGCAGCTTTTTCTTGATCTAACACCTCTGTAACAGCCCGTTGCATTAGAAAATTTGCAAGAGCGGGAACTTCGATAGGAAAGTAGGAGTCGGATGTCCCCTCTCCTCGAATGGCAGCTACAGGAACTAAGTAATCCCCCACTTGGTAGCGTCGTCTAAGTCCTCCGCACATTCCAAGTAAAATGCTCGCGCGAATGGGTAGAAAGGAACAAATATCGACGACGAGGGCTGCAGCCGGAGAGCCGATTTTAAAGTCGAGAATACTCACCTCATCTTTAGGGCAATGAGCTACTTTGAACATCGATCCTTCATGGACAGGAACGTTTCGCGACTTTGCAAAATAATCGACATACTTCGGAAAGTTTGTCAAAATCAAATTGGAATGAAAGTCGGTGACGGCACACCCAGAATAACGCTCTAGAGTCTGACGAGCAATCTCTGCTTCTTGAGGGTTTCGTTCCATATAAAGAATAGTATACACAATTCTTGCTTTTTAAGCTGCTAGAACCGATAATTGACTTCATTTCAACTAAGGAATGATTATGGCATCTGCTGCAACAAACGACATCCGCGCTGGCATGAAAGTAGAAGTGGATCGGCAACCTTTTCTCATTTTAGGGAACGAATTTGTAAAACCTGGCAAGGGTCAAGCGTTTAATCGTATCCGCATGAAAAACATGATCAACGGAAAAGTTGTTGAGATGACTTACAAATCTGGTGAAAAGCTGGATTTGGCAGATATTGAAGAAAGCGAGATGCGCTTTGTTTATAAAGAAGCAGATAGCGCTGTTTTCATGGATGAAAAAACATTTGATCAAATTTCCATTTCCAACGATGTCTTGGGATCAAACCAACAATGGCTTATGGAAGAGACTGTGTTTCATGTCGTATTCTACAAAGGCGTTGTGATTGAAGTGACACCCCCTACATTTATGGAAATGCTTGTTAAAGAAACAGCACCAGGTGTTCGCGGAGATACTTCTGGTAGAGTACTCAAGCCAGCCGTGACCGAAACGGGAGCGAAAATTCAAATCCCTATTTTTGTTGATGAAGGGGAAAAAATTAAAGTTGACACCCGCACTTGCGAATATGTCTCGAGAGCGTCTGAAAAATAGAGCGCTCATGCTCTTGCGTGCACGTGCGTTTTTTCAAGAAAGAAACGTCACAGAAGTCGATTGTGGAGCATTCATCAAACGGGCACCGATTGATGCCAATATCGATGTATTTGAAACAACTTGTGGTGGCTTTCTTCACACATCTCCTGAATATGCAATGAAGCGCCTCCTGGTGCAAGGAAGTGGAGATATTTTTTTTCTCGGCCATGTTTATCGCAAAGGCGAACTTGGACGTCTCCACAACCCCGAATTTACGATGGCAGAATGGTACCGCCTCGGCTTTTCTCTACAAGAGATGATCCAAGAGACCTGCGATTTTCTTCAACTTTTTTTAGGCGCACTCTCCGTTAGACTTTTAAGCTACAAAGATGCATTTGTTGGTGTTGAAGCGCCTATTCGTTGTGATTGGTCTGAAATAGAAAATCGTCATTACATTCTCTCTCATTTTATTGAACCCCATCTTGGGAAAAACGAGTTGACCGTTTTAACCGACTATCCTCCAGATGAAGCAGCTCTTGCTTGTCTCATTGAAAAAAAGGGGCAACTGGTTGCAGAGCGTTTTGAGATCTATCATCAAGGTGTGGAACTTGCCAATGGTTATCATGAATCAACGAATGCAGTCGAATTGCGCAATCGGTTCAATTTAGAAAATGCTGCGAGAAAACAACGAAACCTAAATACCTATCTTCTTGATGAAGAGTTTCTTTCTGCTATGGAAAAAGGGTTGCCCGACTGCTGTGGTGTATCCGTCGGTTTTGATCGGATTTTGATGCTGTCGCAAAAGGCAACCCAGTTAAATCAAGTAATAACTTATTGAATATCAATAAGTTACAATATTTTTCTTCCGCAGAAGGGAGAAATTTGGTAATATCGTCCTTTTAGAAAAGGATACACATAAAATGCGACAAAATAACCTTTCCGTTCATTCAGAAAACATCCTTCCCATCATCAAAAAATGGCTTTATTCCGATAAAGATATTTTTATCCGAGAGCTCGTCTCGAACGCAACTGACGCAATCAATAAGGTAAAGATTTTACGCAGCTCCGAGGTTCTAACGTGCGATGACGATTCTTTCAAAATTTCAGTGAATATCGATAAAAAAAATAAAAAAATCTCCATTGCTGATACCGGCATCGGAATGACAGAAGAAGAGGTCGAAAAATACATTGCCCAAATCGCCTTTTCAGGAGCAGAAGAATTTGTCGCTAAATATAAGTCTCAAACAGAAAAAGATCCAATCATAGGCCATTTTGGTCTCGGCTTTTATTCTGCCTACATGGTCGCAACGAATGTAGAAATCCATACGCTTTCGTACAAAGACGGCGCAAAAAGTGTCTATTGGAGCTGCGATGGGTCGTCGAGCTACTCTATAGGAGAAGGAACAAGAAAAGAGCGTGGCACCGAAATCGTTTTAACAGTTGAAGATGAAGAGTATCTCGATGAATCCAAAATTCGAGAGCTCCTCAATCGCTATTGCAGTTTCATGCCTTTCCCAATCGATTTAAATGGAAAATCGATCAATAACAAAGAGCCGCTCTGGATCAAGAATCCGTCGAATTGCACAGAAAAAGAATATCTGGAATTCTATCGACAACTTTACCCTCTGGAAGCAGAGCCCCTTTTCTGGATCCATTTGAACGTCGACTATCCATTTCACCTACAAGGGATTTTATTTTTCCCAAAAATTCATCGCCGATTCGATGCAAGTGAAAGTACGATCAAACTTTTCTGCAACAGAGTTTTTGTCTCTGATAAATGCAAGGATATTCTTCCCGACTACCTCACCATTTTGCGCGGCGTCATTGATAGCCCTGATATTCCTTTGAATGTCTCTCGCTCTTATTTGCAAGTTGACCAAAATGTGAAGCAACTCAGCTCTCATATTTCAAAGAAAATTTCCGACAGATTATCTCAACTTTATAAGACAGATAAAGACAAATATACAAATGCTTGGCCAGATATTGAAATGATTGTCAAACTTGGCATATTGCAAGATGAAAAATTTTATGATCGGATTAAAGATGTCTTAATTTGGCAAACAACTGACGGCAATTGGACAAACATTCATGATTATTTAGAAAGGGCAAAAGATAAAAAAGTTTATTATACAAGCTCGAATAAATCTTCACCAATTCTCGATTTATATCATGAAAAGAAGATCGAAATCCTGATCTCAAATCTTCCAATTGATACAGCGATTATCCAATCGTTAGAGGAAAAGCTATCGATTACCTTCCAAAGAGTCGATGGAAGTATTGATCCAAATCTTCTCGATCCGTCACGAGAAAAAACACTTCTTGATGCAGATGGAAAAACAGCTTCGGCAAAAATTGCAACTTTTATCCGCTCTTCTCTTAACACAGAGAATTTAGAAGTTGAAGCAAAGAGCTTAAACTCTGACAAACTTCCAGCCATTTTAGTCCTTGATGAAAATCAGAGACGGTTGCGCGATTATATGACAATGACGCAAGGGAAAAACTCTTTCCCAACGAAGAAAACTTTCGTTGTCAATACAAATCATCCCTTAGTTCAAGTCATTGAACGACTGCAAAATAAGGAGCCTGAAGTGGCAAAAGATCTAGCGCAAAGTTTGTACGATCTTTCCCTGCTTTCGCAAAGAGAAATTGCTGCAGATGATCTCGAAAGTATGGTTTCCAGACAAACATCTATCCTAAATAAGCTAGGGTCTTTGATTGTTTAAACACATTGCCTTTAATAGTAAGGAATGGTAAAATTTTGCTCTTTTACAACACATCGAGGCCTTTCAAATGCTTTCTACAATTACTCGACCATTTAGCGAAATCACAAATTGGGTGAAAGATCCAGAAAATGGACCATTTTTAGGGAAATGTTTGTTTTGTACCGGAATCATTGCAGCCATTGGCCTTGCTTACAAAGCTGTATATTCGGATAGCAATACAGAAACAATTGCATCTCATGAACTCAAAAAGAAACCGTTGTTTAGTAGTGGTAGTGGTATGGATCTTGCGCATCTTGGAAATGTAGGATCGCCAATTAGTCCTCTTGTAAGAAATCATGAATCTGCAAGCCCTTTTTCAGCAGTCAGTTCTCACCACGATATACCCATAATAGAAGGAGAGACCCAAGTTGTGACTGCTGGTCAGACAACTACGGAGGCAAGTGCTTTAGTTTCCCCTCAAACATCTATAGTCTCTACCCCACCCAATCGTGCTTCTGTACCAACGCTACATCCCTCTCAAGGTACAAATGTAGGAGCAACAGCTAAACCTCTTCGTAATATATTTGCAAATCCTCTTTCAACAACGAGTTCTGATAACGATATACCTACACATATGGAGTCTGCACAAACGAAAAAATCTGAAATCGATTTAAAACAATTTGTTCAACAAACCCTAGAAGGAGAAAGCACCGCAGTTTCTGAAGAACATAATGATGAAGAACAGAAAAAGAATACTACTTCTCCTGTAATAGGCCTCGAAGTCGTGACTTCTGGTGAAATGACTCCTGTCAAAAATGCTCCATTAGTTACCTCTCATACATCGAGTTCGTCTACCCCAACCAATCATGTTACTGCAGCAACACTACCTCCAGCTCAAGAAGCAGCGGCAGCAGAATTTTCTGAAAAAGCTGTTACGCCTAGATCTTTAACCCCAACGAATCTTGGGACTACAACAACTCAACCGTATGATTCAAAGTCTGCTAATATTGCTAATGACTCAAAATCTTCTTCAATTGAGCCAACTGCTGAGTCAAAACCTTCTGCGCATGTAGAATGATGGCATATTAAGATAGAAAAACCCTGTTATTGAAACAGGGTCAATATTAATCTTCAGTCTTCTCGTCAGATGAGGCAGGTTGCACATCGGTAATTGCAGCTTTTAAAATCTCAATTTTAGAGCCGTCTACATTTTTTAAGACGATTGTTTGATCTTGGATACGATCGATTTTCCCCACAATTCCCATTGCAGTGACTCGATCCCCTTTTTTGAGGGCGCCACGCATTTTTTCAGCAGCTTTACGCCGTTTTTGTTCAGGACGCCATAAAATAAAATAAAAGAAAACAAGTGCGAGTCCGATCATGATAAAAGTGTTCATTAAACCGCCTGTTTCATTTGTTGTCTGAGCAAAAATCATAAAAATTCCTTATCGTTTTGCCCATAAGGATAGCAGGAAGAGCGTTAATCCGCACGTTTTTTCTTTCGCTTTTTGACAAGAAATTTTTTTCTTATTTTGCCCTTCTTTTCGGCATCAATTGATTCTTTACGAAATCGTTTGGCAATTTTTTCTAGATCTATAGAACCCACACGAACACGTTGCGCTGCAGATTTATTCCCTTTACTCACTTTTGTTAAGTCTAGGGCCATTGTTGTAAGAAGTACATTCATCTGAGACAAAGTATCGTGCAAAGCCATTCAAAAAATCTCCCTATATAAATTTCTCCATAAATTGATAAAATTTTTTTCGCAAGCGTTTTTAGTCCAACCAATGTTATAGAAAAAAATATGCGGCTTTTTGTATTTGTTTTTTGCCTCTATGTTAAAGCCTATTCAACTCTGATTGGCAATCCTGCGCAGCCGACATTACAAAATTCAGGTCTTATAAAAGAATGCCCGAGCTTTTGGAGCTTTCGCGCCTCTTACTATGGCGATTATGTTTATGATCAGGAATTTCATGAAGAATTTGTGATTGATGGGAATCTTTCTACTCAGTCAAATATTAAGCTGTGGACGCAAGCGGGAATGCTCACATTGAACTTGCGCTCGCGTATCGATCTTTATGGAATTTTGGGTGGGGTGCGCCTGCGGATCGATGACGAAGTGTTGACAAAACAACAGCTCGCATGGGGTTTTGGTGGGAAAGTTGTCATTTTACACGTTGGGCGTTTTCGAGTGGGTTGCGACTTTAAGTATTTTCAGTCCGATCAAAAACCCAATTTTTTTCAGTCTGAAAATTTAGCCTATAATACAACGGATAATTTCTATTTCGACTATCAAGAAATTCAAGCTGCATTAGGCGTTGCATTTCGAACAAAATATTTTTCACCTTATGCAAACGCTTCCTATCTCATCTCAAAAATCACACCAAAGCCTGCTCAAATAGGAGTGCGTCTACCTATGATGAATCTCGAAGTTGATGTCATTGCAAAATCGGTCACTGGAAGCAATCATTGGGGCCTCTGCATAGGCACTACAATCATTGATCAGAGCAAAGCAACCATTGCAATCGAGTGGAGAGCCTTCAATCAAAACAGTATAGACGTATGCGGAGAATTTCGCTTTTAATAACTCACCTTACGCAAAAGCCCTTAAAAATCATTTGATCAAACACCTCGACTGAGTGTAAAACTTTTGTTCAATCTTTGGAGAAAGGTTATGAACAAAATGCTCGATATCTATTCGGATTACTTAATTGCTCAAAATCAATATGCAACTGCAGTGGGTCTTTCAGATCTATTAGAAGGTCGGATGAG
>DAIDIM010000048.1 GCA_027459365.1 Chlamydiota bacterium | reverse complement strand
TCCAAATTCTCTAGCTAATGCTGAAGGAATATATTTTTCTTTTTCCGAATGAAGCAATGCGTAAATTACCACCAATTGCGCGGAAGAACTTAGAGGCTTATCATTCGTGTATTGCTTATGAAAATATTCGTTTAAATTGATGCCCAAATTCGGCAAATAGATCTGATTACCAGGGACTACAAAGGGGATTCGATGTTTAATAAACTCTTTGCGTTGGTATGAAGAAATTGCCTTACAAACATAAATGCACGGTCCATCCCATTTTTCCTTAATCGTCTTGAAATGCTTAACGATAATAGCAGGAGAGGATTCCTTCTTCACAACGGCGACAACACATTGGGTTCCAAATAAAGCGATGAGATAAAAGTCATACATCCACCCAAGAAAGAGAGGGAGCTTTGTTGCCTCTTTCCAAGGCTGCAACTCAACCTTTAGTCCTAGTACCTCATTTAGATAATCTTCAAATTCCTCTATCAGACTCATTCTAACACTAACCATTTTTCTTAATACTAACATTTGCAATGTTACTATTCAATTTTAATGTTAGTATTATTAGGATTAGTCTCTAATATACTAAAGATAAGTGACTTATGGATTTGGCTTGAGGAAAAAGGGATTGATTTGGCATGATTAGATCCTAAAACATTAAGAATTAGGAACTCCTATGCCTAGAACATGTATCCTCACAGGGAAAACGCCAAGCTTTGGTAGAAGCTATACCCTTCGTGGTATTGCGAAAAAGAAAAAAGGGATTGGTTTAAAGATCACTGGCTGCACAAATCGCCGCTTTAATCCAAATCTTCAAGAAAAGCGCATTTGGAATCCTGATGAAAAGCGATTCTACACATTGCGTCTTTCTACATCAGCTCTCCGAACAATCGATAAAAAAGGGATCGGCGCTGTTGTTAGAGATTTGAAAAAACAGGGCAAGATTTAATTATAAGCACCTATACTGCGAGGCGCTAAAATTTTGCGTTTTGAGCGCGTCAAAGCGCCTAAAATTAACGATCTTAAGTGGCATTGTATTAGCTTATAATACTATGCCACTTAAGATCGTTAATTTTCGGCAGCTTTCACGCAGCTGAAAACGCAAAATTTTAGAGCCTCGCAGTATAATAGAGTGGCTTATAATGTCTTTCTCTAAATATTCTTATCCTCCTAAGCCACTTCCTAAAAAAAAGTCTTTTCCTTATGCATTGCTCGCTACGAGTTTTTTTTGCATTTGGCTAATTTGGAAATCGGTCTCACCCGTCCTTCCCGATTCGACAAGCCCCCCCCAAATCTATTCTAATCCATCGCGTGTTGATCTAAAAATGACCTTGATGAGTGCCATTGGGAAGGCAAAAAAATCGATTTTCCTCTGCATGTTTGGATTGAGTGATCCAGGCGTTGTCCATGCACTTGCAGAAAAAGCAAAACGACATATTCCTGTGCATATTTATTACGATACGAAGGGATCCCCCGATTTTAGAAAAATGATCCCCTCGGCCATTATTCATCCCGTTTTAACACAAGGGATTATGCATCAGAAAATTCTGATTCTCGATGATGAAACCGTTTTTTTAGGATCTGCAAATTTCACCCATGCTTCATTAAAAATGCATGACAATCTTGTAATTGGGTTAAAAAATCAAAAAATTGCCCACTTTTTGAAAGAGAAGGTTCCCAACACACCAGGTTATATCCGTTGTCTTGTTGGAGGGCAAGATGTAGAAATATGGCTTCTTCCCGATCTCAAAGGCAATACGCTCACCGATCTCAAAAGAAAAATCAAGCATGCATCGAAATCGATTCGAATCGCACTCTTTACACTCACTCATCATCTTTTAATTGAGGAGTTGATTGCAGCCAGAAAACGGGGGGTGGATGTGACTGTCATTCTAGACATGCATTCTTCTCTGGGGGCAAGTAGCAGTGCCGTTGAAATGTTAACAAATGCGAATATCCGAGTCCTTGTTAGTCAAGGTGTACAACTCATGCATCACAAATTTGCATATATTGATGATCGGGTACTGATTACAGGATCAGCCAATTGGACTAAGGCTGCGTTTGCCAAAAATAGCGACTGTATTATCGTTCTTCACAATGTGACCGCAGAACAAAAATCGTGTATGAGGCACATCTGGAAAACCCTTGTGACAACAGCCAAACCACCAATACGTAGATAATCAATTGATCATTTTGTGATGTTTTTATACAGTTAAATTATGAATATCTTTTCGATTGCCTTTACCCTTTTTTTACTGATGGATTCGATCGGGAACATTCCCTTATATTTAAGTCTTTTGAAAAATCTAAATAGAAAAAGGCAACGTTATATTATCTTCCGCGAATTAATCATCGCGCTATTTGTCATTATTATTTTCATGTTTGTCGGCGATGGGTTGATGGAATTTTTAAAAATTGATGACAGTACGATTCAGATTGCAGGGGGAATTATCCTCTTTATCATTTGCTTAAAAATGATCTTTCTATCGCAAGATAATCATCATAATGAAAAATCTACAAAAAATGAGGAGCCGCTCGTCGTGCCACTGGCTGTCCCCTTTGTTGCAGGGCCTGCAGTCTTAGCTGCGGTGATTATTTTTTCAAGAGAACATGTCAATAATTGGGTCATGATTGGTGCGATATTGATCGCATGGGCCGCCTCCTTGATCATTCTCCTTGCCTCTTCATATTTACACAATTTTCTTGGCTGGCGAGGTTTGACAGCCCTTGAAAGGCTCATGGGTTTAATTTTAATTCTGATTTCCGTTCAGATGTTTATGAATGGAATTCGCTCTTGAAAAACCATTTCCATGCAATTGTTGCCTATGACGGTACCCATTATTTTGGCTGGCAAACCACAAAATCTGGACCGAGCATCCAAGAAGCTCTAACACATGCAATCCATGTTGTAACACAAGAAAAAGTGATTCCAGAAGCTGCTAGCCGTACAGATCGAGGTGTGCATGCAGAATCTCAATCGATCGCTTTTGCCCTTCAAAAAGAGTGGGACCCTCATCGTTTAAAAAAAGCGATCAATACCTATCTTCCACCAGATATTCGAGCAAAGCAACTGCAAACAGTATCCAAAGATTTCCACCCAACAACCGATGCCATTGCCAAGGAATATCACTATCGCCTTTCTCTGTCGCCGTTTCAGCTCCCGTTCGATCGCCGCTATGCATGGCATTTCCCCCATTTTTTGGATCGAGAAACAATCGTTAAGGCTGCCTCCCTACTGATCGGTTCTTATGATTTTAGCTCTTTTACAACGCGCGCTGATAAAAGGCCTATTTGCACACTCTTTGCCATTGAATTGACCAATCTCGATCGAAAAATCCAAATCGCACTCAAGGGAGATCGCTTTCTTTATAAAATGGCACGAACCATCATAGGAACGCTTGTCTACATTGGTGCCGGCAAGCTCTCCGCAGACATTATTCCCGAGTTACTCGCATGTCCCGATCGGAGAAATGCGGGAATGACCGCACCCGCTCATGGCCTTTTTCTCCACCGCGTGATATACTCACCGTCATGATTTCAAGAAATGATCCATGTTGGTGTGGTAGTCAGCAGAAATGGAAGAAATGTCATTACCCAGCTCTTCCTCCTAAGTCATTAGCTCTCACATATTTAAAAAAATATGGAATCATTTTAAAAACAGAAGAGCAGATTCAAAAAATTGCTAAAGCATGCTCTGTGACTGTAAAAATTCTCAATGCAATATGCAATACTGCAAAAGCAGGTGTAACAACCGAAGAACTGGATGTTCTTTCGCGCGAACTTCATCAAAAAGAAGGGGCAATTCCAGCACCTCTTGGCTATGGAAATCCCCCCTTTCCAAAAACGATTTGCACCTCTCTTAATGAGGTCATCTGCCATGGCATCCCAGATCAAAGGCCCCTACAAGATGGAGACATTCTCAACATCGATGTATCTTGCATTGTGGATGGATTTTACGGCGATGCAAGCCGCATGGTGATGATTGGCAATGTAAGCAAAGAAAAAAGACACGTAGTCGACGTCTCCTATGAATGTTTACAAAGGGCCATCCAAGCATGTATTCCAGGAGCACCCATTTGGCACATTGGACAAGCAATCGAAGATTATGCAACCTCTCAAAACTGTTCAGTTGTGAATCAATTTGTCGGACATGGGCTTGGACTTGAATTCCATGAACCTCCCGAGATACCGCATCATTACAACAAAAGTCAAATTCCTCTGGCACCTGGAATGATCTTTACCATTGAACCGATGATCAATTTAGGCGTTCGCGATGCCGTCATTGACCCAAAAGATCACTGGACTGCACGGACCAAGGATGGCCTCCCCTCTGCCCAATGGGAACATACAATCCTCATCACAGAAACTGGCCATCAAGTTCTAACTTTGGGAACAAATTATGAATACTGAGATGAGCTTTAGGCTGCCACTCGGTAAAGAATTAAAACAATCTCCAAAGATAACTGCAAAATCAAAAAAGATTGCGACTTGTTGAAATTTGATTTCGTAACTATACTTTCTTCCCAAAAAAGAAGTCTATGACATTCCACCAAATATAACATAAGGATCATTTATGAATTTAATTAACAGGATTTCTCAAAGCATCTATGCAGACACTCAGCCACTCAATCGAGATTTGGTTGAAAATCAAGCACTTCGTCTTATGACTTCCGACATGCATCCAGATGATAGGGTTCAGATCATTGAAGCCTTATCGAAAATTAACCCAAATAAAATAGAAGCATTTACAAATCAAGTACTCCGTCTTGTGTCTCCCGACATGAGTCAATGGGATAGGGTTCTGATCATTGATGCCTTATCGAAAATTAACCCAAATGAAATAGAAGCATTTACAAATCAAGTACTCTGTCTTGCGACCCCCGACATGTATCCAAGTGTTAGGGCTCGGATCGTTGAAGCCTTAGCCTTACGGAAAATTAACCCAAATGAAATAGAAGCATTTATAAATCAAGTACTTCGTCTTATAACTCCCGACATGGATCAATGGGATAGGGTTCGTATCATTGAAGTCTTATCGAAAATAAATCCAAATAAAATAGAAGAATTGATAAATCAAGTGCTTCCTTTTGTGACTCCCGGCATGCCTGCATGGGATAGGGTTCGTACCATTGCAGGATTTATCGAGCATTACCTGATGCATGAACAAAAGGAAAAAAGTATTTCCGATTCTGAATGACCCCCATAGCAAGAAACCCTGCTGAGGGGAGTCATGGAAGAAGGGGAACACCTGAAGCTGTAGCTCCGATGAAAAGGAGACTTGTGGGTAAAGATCAGGAGTTTTATTCAGTTTTTGGAGATATTTTAGCGCCCATTGATGAGGTTTGGGATGCCACTCGTTAAAGAATTAAAACAATCTCCAAAGATAACTGCAAAATCAAAAAAAGATTGTGACTTGTTGAAATTAGATTTCGTGACTATTCTCTCTTTACCAAAAAGGAGAATTTTTTATGACACCCACAATCCAATCGTTTCCAAGATGCATCGCTAATCTAAAAATAGAGTCCACAACAGTCGATGGAACGAAAACCAGGAAGGATTATCTATCGGATGAATGTTCTCTGGTTTTCCGTCAGTTTCAAGAAAAAAAATATCCTGAAACTGTAAAATTGCTGAATGGCGAATTTTCGATCCAATTCACTGCCGAAAAAAAAGAAATATACAATATAGATATTTCAAAGACACAAAACCTTATCTGTGAAATACAAAACTGCTTTTGGTTCCTAATAGCGTGTATGTTTTTCGGCCTTGATAGAGCCTTAGTGACAATTCCCAAAAAAGAAGTCTACCTTCCCAGAGATAGCCTTACTACAGCCTTTCAGCGCATTGAAGGCTACACAAAAGATTATAAAGTAGCAAGAATAGCGCTCCCTCTTTCTATACGCGCTCTTACCATCCCCGATTTATCGATCAAACGACAGCCTGATGCATAAACGCAAAAGGAAAAAAGTATTTCCGGTTCTGAATGACCCCATCCCAAGATATCCTACTGAGGGGAAAGTCATGGAGGAAGGGAATACTTGAATCCGATCATGACTCAAAAAGATAGTATTGATCAGAATTCATTCGGGCTTTTTTTTTACTTTTACTTCTTGATCACTTAAGACTGATTCGTTCATCAGCTTTTTATAAATTTTTTAACCACCCGCTCGGATGCCTCGCTAGAGAACACAGAGGAAGAAAATCATCTTGTAGACAAAATAACCCAAGTTCAGAAG
>DAIDIM010000029.1 GCA_027459365.1 Chlamydiota bacterium | reverse complement strand
AACGGTACATTTGGAGATGTGACAACCCTTGCACATGAAGCAGGGCATAGTATGCACAGCTATTTAAGCCGTAAAAACCAACCCTATATTTACTCTTCATATCCCATTTTCGTTGCAGAAGTTGCCTCCACTTTCAACGAGCAGCTCTTGCTAAAATTGATGAAAGAAAGGGCAAAAAGCAAACAAGAGATAGCTTATCTCATCAATGATGAAATTGAGCGGATTCGAGGAACCATTTTTCGACAAACCATGTTTGCCGAGTTTGAATTGCAATTGCACAAGTGGGCAGAAGAGGGGGTTACCTTAACGCCGGCCCTCCTAAAGCAAACCTACATCAAGCTCAATCGTGAGTACTATGGACCTGATCTTACATTGGATAAGGAACTTGAAATCGAATGGGCACGAATCCCCCACTTTTATTACAACTTTTACGTCTACCAATATGCGACAGGCCTTAGTGCTGCAATGGCATTGAACCAAAAGGTATTATCCTCAAGTGATGCAAAAGATCGCTACCTCACCTTTCTTTCCTCAGGCGGAAGTCAATTCCCTCTCGATCTATTAAAGAATGCAGGGGTCGATATGCGGAGTCCAGAACCCATCGAAGCAGCCTTAAAGCGCTTCGAGAGCTTATTAGAAGAGCTTAAAAATTTATTGGATTGAGAAAGGAAAAAACATTGAGCACCCAAGAGGTATAAATATCTCTTTTGTTATTGAAAGAGTCTTTTCCAAAAACTAGATTTTTCCTTTTGCTGGGCAGATGCAGCAGCAGATGAAGGAGCTGTTGACTGATGAGCATTTTGTAGTCTCATAAAATCCACAGAAGTATTCATTCTTTCGTCCCAAGGATTAAAAGTAGTTAACTCTTCGGCCAAACCAGTTTCGCCCTCTTGTGGCATTGTAGAAGCAGTAGCTGCTCGATCCACAATATTAGGCGTCTGCACATTAGAACTAGTTTTGGCCTGTGGTCTGTCAGCAACTGTAACTGGTTGCTGAGCTGTTGTTTCGGACATTTCTTCATTCATGGCAAAATTTGCGTGGGATTGGCTCACAATTTCCGGATGAGCCCAAGTCGTTAAGGCAGCTTCAGTCCTGCGTTTTATTGATATTGCTCTAACACTAAACGCTTCTGTTGCTATGTCATTAAACTCTTGTGTTTCCTCAGCCATGATAGACTGCCTCGTTTTTTGCTCTTCATCCGCAAGAGGCTTCATCTGTTTTTCAATCTGCTTTTTCTGTTCGGCGTCTTGTATTGCTTGGGCTTCTGTTTTTGCAGGTTGGGCGATATTATTTGCAAACATAGTCATTGCCACATTTGATGTAGACTCCATAACCACCATTGCTCTAACAATAAACGCATCTCTTGCTCTGGCATTAAACTCTAGTGTTTCCTCAGCCATAATAGCTTGCCTCGTTTTTTGCTCTTCATCCAAAAGCTTCTGCTGTTCTTTTGGAACAATTTCCTCTATTGCCTTGTTTAGAAGGGAAGTTCGCATACCTCTTACAATTTTCAAATCTTGTGGTTTCCGAATATCCAATAAAGACTTTTGTTGCTCATAAAATTCTCGGTCAATATTTTTCCCTTCTGGATCTCCATTGGACTCCAAAACATCTAATGCAGCAATTTTTTTACCAACCGAAGTATGCATAACTTGTTGTGCTATTTTTGCTACCCGATCGTTTCTCTCTTTGAGTATTGATTCCCGAACTACAGGATCATAGTAGTTTTTAAGCTGCGTATCTAAATAGGAGATTCTAGTTTCGTTTTCTCTAATAGTTTGAACAGTACTCATATAACAGCCTTCTTTTATTAAAATTAATTTATATTATCTATAATTTAATTATATCATAATTATGTTTTTAATTCAAATTTGATATTAAATTATAAGTAGTTAACAATCAATTACATACAAAAAATATTTCTTGGCTAAAAATAGGGAAGGGAGTTTCGATAGCTCTGATTTTTAAAAAATAGAGATTATCTCGACTTATGTCATTTTTTGCTGGCATCTTCGGAGAGGGCAGAGGGCGTCCGCGCTTTTATTATTTTTTTGCTCGTCAATAGGGTCGTTGCAGCTATTGACTCGCAAAAAAAAATAATAAAATCATCGAACGCCTCCCTCGGATCTGCCTACCAAAAAACGACATAAGTCGAGATTATGGAGAGTACCCCATTCGTCCTTTGTACAGATATTCAAAGAAAAAATTATATAAAGTACTACTAATCAACGACTTGTATCTTAATGACAAAGCGATATTTTTAGACTTTGCTAATCAACAGATTAATTCTGTGCAATTATCGGAATCCAAAGAGGTTACATTGCACATTGCTACCTCTCTCCTTGCCAAAACTTAATAGTTTGCAAAAAATATCGGTTTTAAGCCACTCTGGCAATACTTGCAGGAAAACTGATGGCCAAGCACAAAGCGATGTTTGTTGTTCTCAATGATAAAGGATTGCACACAAGGCCATCTACTGAGCTTGTGAAATGTGCGGGGAATTTTGAGGCGGAAATCTTTCTCACCTATCGCAATTATGAGGTGAATGCAAAATCGATCTTGGGCATTTTAATGCTTGCTGCTGAAAAAGGGGCAAAAATTGCAATCGAAGCAGAGGGTGTTGATGCAGAAGAGGCTGTGACTGCAATCCTAAAGTTAGCACAAGACGGATTCAACATTAAATATTGAAAGTGGTGCCGTTACTTCTCCCAATGATTGCCCGTTTTGCAATGTTGAAAAAAAATCCAGTATCAACCACACCTGGAATTGCTAAAATCTTTGTGTGGACCTCTTCAGGATGGGTGAGGAGTGCGGGGAAGTGAATGTCAAGGATGAAATTGCCATTGTCTGTAACATAAAGTTCTTGATTCAAGCTTGTAGCGTCGGAAACTCTCCAAGATCCCACGTAGCCCAAGGCTTCAATTTTTTTTCGAGCAAAGATGTGTCCATAGGAGAGAATTTCTATCGGTAATTTTGCTTTACCTAAGTGTTTTACAACTTTGCTCTCATCGGCAATCACGATCATTTCTTGACTTGAGCTGGCAAGTATTTTTTCTCGGGTGTGCGCGCCTCCTCCTCCCTTAATGAGACGTTTTTGAGGGTCGATTTCATCGGTTCCGTCAACTGTGAGATCAATGTGGGTCACTTCGTTGATATCGAGGACATGAAGTCCCCCTTTTTTGGCAATTTCTTCAGAGCGTTTGGAGCTTGCAACTGTTTTAATACGGAGTTTTTTGTCAATGAGCGCTTGGATAAAATAGAGGGCGGTCGAACCGGTGCCAAGTCCAACAACCATCCCATCTTCGATGAGTGTAGCCGCTTTTTCGCCGGCTACTTTTTTCCCTATTTCCATGACTTCAACTTACGATATGAAAAGAAAATTTGCTAGTGGAAAAATGATCTGAATTATTCTATACTGCTAGTTATGAAAAATGTAATCGAGACTCTTGCAGCGCGTGGCTTTATTGACCAAATGACAAGCTATGAACTGAAGCAACATGTTTTGCAACCGATTCGAGTCTATGTTGGGTTTGATCCGACAGCAGATAGCCTCCACTTGGGAAATTTGGTTGGTATTATGGGTCTTGCGTGGTTTCAAAAATTTGGCCATACAGCAGTGCCCCTTTTGGGAGGGGCGACAGGGTTGATCGGCGACCCTTCAGGAAAGAGTTTGGAAAGGCCCCTTTTGGATGAGAAGACGCTTGTTTACAATGTGGACAAGTTAGAGACGTTTTTTCAAACGATTTTGCCTCAATGCAAGGTGGTCAATAATCAACAGTGGATTGGCCAATTCTCTTTGATCGATTTTTTACGCGATGTAGGGAAACATTTTCGCATAGGTCCCATGCTTGCAAAGGAAAGTGTCCGAGCCAGAGTGCAATCTGAAGAGGGGATGAGCTTCACAGAATTTACCTATCAGACATTGCAAGGTTACGATTTTTATTATCTCAATAAGCACCAAGGAGTCACCCTTCAAATGGGGGGAAGCGATCAGTGGGGGAACATCACTGCAGGAATTGAGTTGAATCGAAAACTTGGCGGCACTCCTATTTATGGACTTACTTTTCCCCTTTTAACGCGAAGTGATGGGAAGAAATTTGGAAAATCGGAAGAGGGTGCGATTTGGCTATCGAAAGAGAAATTATCGCCTTATCAACTCTACCAGTACCTTTTTCGGGTGCCGGATGCTGATGTCATTCGCCTACTCAAAATGTTAACCTTTTTGGATCTTGCAGAGATTGCTGAAATTGAAAAGCAGATGCACACCCCGAATTCGGCCCAAAAAAGACTTGCTGAGGAAGTTGTCCGTTTTGTGCATGGGGAAGAAGGGGTACAGTCTGCGATCCAAGAGACAAATGCGATTAAGCCTGGTTCTGATACAGAATTAAGTGCAGATGTTTTAAAAAATTTACCTCATACAACGCTTGCGAGAGGGGATGTTGTCGGACAAAAATTTTCAGATCTTGTGACCCATCTTGGAATGACTCCAAGTAAATCGGAAGCAGCACGTCTGATAAAAAATGGAGGCGCCTACTTAAATAATGCGCGGATCAACGATGTTGCTTTTATCATTGCCGAGACAGACTTAATCGATGATACATATTTATTACTAAGCACTGGGAAAAAAAATAAAAATTTGATCAAAATTGTGTAAATATTCATCTCTCCATATACGAATGAACATTTACAAAATTGTTTAGTTGGAGAATTATTTTAACATGCGGCGAATAAAGGCCTCCGGTAATTCACCATCTTTTAAAAAACCTCTTTTTTTTGCTTCTTGAAAGG
>DAIDIM010000215.1 GCA_027459365.1 Chlamydiota bacterium | reverse complement strand
GCCCCTCTCAAAAAAATCAAAAATCGACCAAAATAATCCCAAAGGCGACAAATCCGAGTTTACGCAAGAGGTCTGTTCCATGATTCGCTTCATTCTTTTTTTGTTTTTATTTTCCTGTCAAACAGCGCAAAAACGTCCACCAGCAAATACTTTACGTATTAGCTTCCTCCAAGATCCGTCAACTCTGGATCCCAGAAAAAGTAGCGATTACACATCCTCAACCTTGATTTGTCTATTATTTGAAGGATTGACCAGATGTTCAGGAGGAGATGAGGTTGAACTTGCCACCGCCGATCGGGTAGATATTTCAAGTGACGGGAAGATCTACACATTTCATTTAAGGAAAACTCACTGGTCTGATGGATCGTTAGTAACGGCAACAGATTTTGCAAGATCTTGGAAATCCCTTTTACGCCCAGGGTTTCCATCCCCTTGCGCTTATCTGTTATATCCAATAAAAAACGGAGAAAAATTTGCAAAAGGGCTTTGCGATGATATAGGGGTTTCTGTCACTGATGATGAGACTTTAGTCGTCGAACTTGAAAGACCAACACCCTATTTCCTAAGTCTTACAGCCTTCCCTCTTTATTTTCCAACTCACTCATCATCAGGAGTTTATAACGGTCCTTTTGTGATTGAAAAAATGAAGATGGGATCTCAGATTGTGCTCAATCGAAATCCCCATTTTTGGTCCCCCATCAAAATAGAAAAAATCCACATTAGCATAATTCGCGATGAGCTCACGGCAGTGCATCTTTTTGAAAAGGGGGAGCTTGATTTAATCGGCGGAGCCTTGACCCCATTGACCCTTGATCTATTACCGAAAAATCAGAAATTTTCTCTTGTACCCATGGCGGCATCCACATTTTGCTCAATCAATACCAAAACAATCGATAAAGAACTCAGAATCGCTCTAACAGCAGCGATAAAAAATCATCCTGGAATTGATAAAGAAATTCAATCGATTGGCCAAATTCCGGCACATCACATTCTCCCACCCTCGTTACGAAAAAACGAAAGCCAAGATGATCAACCAATCCCATCTATTCGGAGTATTCCGAAGGATTCTCTCACTCTTTACTACAAAAATCATCCCTTAGAGATAAAAATAGCGCAAATGTTGCAGAGAATATGGAAAGAGGCTGGATATACTATTCACCTTGAGAGGGTTGAATCCAAATTTTTAATGAAAAAGCTCGTACAAAAAAACTACCAACTCTCACTTGCTTCATGGATTGCCCAATATCATGATCCGATCAATATTTTAGAACGCTTCAAAGACGAGAATAATGCAAAAAATTATCCAGGATGGAGCAGTCCCGAGTATAATTCTTATCTAGCAAATAATGAATTAACCAGAGCAGAGCATCTATTAGAAGAGCAGGCAGTCTTAATCCCTCTCTATCATTGGAACTCACCCCTTCTCATTCATCCACGTGTGAAAGGATTTTCAACGACAAGCACAGGTGGACTCATTCTTGAAAAGATCACACTTAATTGAGCCATTCCCGATGTGCCTCTTCGACGATATGCGGGAATCTTTTCGACGATTTTACCTCCATTTTCGCAAAGCCATATAACTCAATGAGATATTAGCTTTGCAAAAATGGGGTAAACTCGTTCGAAAATATCCCAAATCTCCTCGAAGAATTCACACCGAGAATGGCTCTAATTAATGTAGATTGTCCTTTCTACATCGTTAAAGGTTCCAGGCACTGGTTCAGAATTTTCATCAATGAGCTGAAGTTGAACCGTGTGTTCTCCACTTTTTAATCCATAAATATAGTAAGGTTGCCAGGAGGTCAAAGTGCGCTTTACAGACCCATCAATGATGACACGCACCTTATATCCATCGGGAGTCAGTTCACAATTGCTCACATAAAAATCGAGCAAAACAGGCTTTTTCTCAGTCAATGGCATATGATTGCTTGGTTCATTGTAGGTAATATAAGGACCCATTAAATCAGTATCAGGCCCATTTCCACTTATACCTACATAAAAATAGGTCTCCCGAAACGTATTTTCGTGCTTCAAACTTTCACCATACGCTCGCGCTGGAAACATCCGAATCGTATGAACTCCATCACTTAATGGGTAAGGAATTTGAAATTTATAACTTGTATCGAAATAAAAACCATCTTCATTAAATGGATCAATCGCATGACTAACGATCGGGAAGTAGGGATTATTATCCACGACGACATGCAATGATTGTCCGAGATTACTGACAGGAAGCTCATCGGCCCGTTGATTCTGTGTTCCAGCACCCAGCGGATATCCATCAAGACGGCATTGTACCCATACAGGGTTTCTCAAATTTGCTTCGCCCACTTTAGGTAGAGAAATCGACAAAACAACCGTACTTGCCTCGGGTGTTCTAGGGACAGAAAGGACTCTGATTTTTTCAACACTATTATTATTACTCTGGGCTTGAATTGGTTGCGCCATAGATAATAAACTTAAAGCAAGCAGCATCATATGAGAAAACCTCTTAGTCTTACCTTTACTCAATCGAACTACTTTTTGTCGAACAAAAGCTTACCCACACGATCAATATGTTCGCGTAAAGGCATGGAAGAGATACGTTGATAATCAACAACATCAAACAAATAAGGGGTGGGCAATTCTTCTAAATCTAATTTAACCATGCCTGATAGATCATGATCACTTGTAGTAGAGATGGCTAAATCAATATCTGAACCCGGTTTTTCCCTACCCATTGCACGAGAACCGTAAATAACAACCTTCAAAATTGACGGTTGAGATTTGAAATAATCAATAAGTAATTTCAAAACACGATCTGGCAAACCAAACATTATCTTCTTTCAAGCAAGTCGTTGTAAATTTGTTCAATCTCAGATGCATAATGTTCACGAATATTTTTCACAGCTTCTTTTGCCGCCTGTTCCTGATAAACATGCGCCATTAAGTTACGATCCTCTAACATATCAATCCATATTTGCCCATTTTTAATGAGTTGAAAGTGAAATGCTTGTTTAATAACCTCTCGAGGTAAACTGGCCTGAACACCACTATAGGATAGATAATCCTTCATCGTCTTCCATGCAAGCTCAAACGTGAATTGAAAAGCACCGATGAATGCAATCTGATATAGATGATTTTGAGGATCTTTTGCAATGCCGGCCATCGCTTCCTTAAATCTTGAGATTGCCAATCCAAAATTTTCAAGTCTTTGTTTCCAACGAATATCTTGAGTCATAGAGTCAGTTTATACCATTATCGATAATTTAATTCATAATTTAACAAGGAAGCGGCATAAATTTTGAGGTTTGGAGCGAGCGATCATTGCCGTAGGCCAAGCGCGAGAGAAGGCCCAAAATTTGTTGCCTCTGGTAGAGCCATTCTCGGTGTGAATTCTCCGAGGAGATTTGGGATATTTTCGAACGAGTTTACCCCATTTTC
>DAIDIM010000210.1 GCA_027459365.1 Chlamydiota bacterium | reverse complement strand
TCGAAGAGGCACATCGGGAATGGCTCTCGACAAGATAAATATATATTTTTTTTCTTGGTTTAGTCTTATAGATACGATCATGACGGCCTTCAAGATATTTTCATCTCGAAAGCAATTTCGAACGATTCTCGCTATGTCTTTTGGTAGCTTGTTAGAATGGTATGAAGTCTTTCTCTTTGTCTATTGGACTCCCGTTATTTCTCATTTGTTTTTTCCCTCTTCAAAATTTACAGCCATTTTTTACACTCTTTTGCTCTTTATGATCGGTTTTTGGGCACGTCCTTTTGGAGGTATTTTGTTTGGACGCATTGGAGACCGCATAGGCCGAAAATATGCCCTTATTCTTTCGATTGTCATTTTGATTTTCCCAACCTTTTGTCTGGGATTATTGCCAACGTATGAACAAGTTGGGATTGTAGCTCCAATTTTGTTTGTTATTTTCCGATTTTTACAAGCGCTCCCCATTGGTGGAGAGCTTCCCGGAGCGTTTTGTTATCTCTACGAATGTGCGCCGGCGGGACAAAAACGGTATATGGTGGGATGGGCTTCTGTCGGCAGTCAGCTGGGAATGGCTATCAGTCTGATTGAGAGCAACTTTGTCGAATATATACTGCCAAATAAAACATTTCTCGAATGGGGATGGCGTATCTCCTTTATTGTTGGGTCTTTGCTTGCTCTTTTAGGGTTCTTTCTAAGGAAAAATCTTCACGAGACTCCACAGTTTCAAAAAATGGTGCAGCAGCATCATAAATTGACAATCTCCTTCTTCAAATTTATCAATCAATATCGACATGCGATTGGAAGATGTTGTGTCTTTAACCTCTTTACTCCTGTTGGATTTTACACCTCATGTGTCATATTTCCCATTTACCTTTCTGGTGTCGTTGGTTTTGAGAAAAATAGTTTACTTGTGGGGTTGGGAATATTGTTACTTGGGACTGTCTCTTTTCCATTCTTTGGATTCTTAGGAGATTATTTTAGTAATAAGAAGATGTTAATCGGAAGTATTGTCTGTATTATGCTCATATTATTTCCTTTGTACTTTTCGATCTTATATTTACATAAAACATTCTTAATCTTGCTATTATTTATCTTCAGTATATGCATATCTATTTTAATGGCCTTGATGCCTTATCGTTTCATTGTCTTATTCCCGACGCCTGTACGTTTCACAGGAGTTGGATTTAGTTTTAATTTAGTTAATGCAGTTCTAGGATCATCGATTACAGTTCTTATTTATTATCTTATCGCTAAATATGAAAGCTTATTCCCATGTTTTGTCATATTGTTTATATGCGCTGTTATTTCTTTATTTGGCTTGATGAGAATTGATGAAAGAAAAGAAGATCTTATGTCATAATCGATCCTATGCATTCACTTCTCGCTATTTTACAAAAACAGCTCACTCAATCCATTCAACTGATTATTGGAGGCGAACAAGCTGATATTGCTCCTTGTGAAAAAGAGGACTTTGGCCATTATCAATGTAATAGTGCGCTGCGGCTTTCTAAAATCGTTAAAAAAAATCCACGCATAGTTGCCCAAGAGATTGTCGATCATCTTCAAAATAAACAAATTTTCTCCAAAATTGAGATTGCAGGGCCTGGCTTTATCAACTTTACGTTTTCTCCTCAATTTCTCTCCCAGCAGTTGCAGGAACAGTTCAACGATCCACTCTTAGGCGCAACCCCTCCCTCTCATAAAGCAAAAATGATTGTTGAGTTCTCTTCTCCAAACGTTGCAAAAGAGCTTCATGTGGGACACTTGCGCTCTACCATCATTGGCGATTGCCTAGCGCGTCTTTTTGAATTTTTAGGGTATGATGTGTTACGTCTCAATCACATTGGCGATTGGGGAACACAATTTGGAATGCTGATTGCCTACATGCTCGATGAGGCGTCAGATGTTCTTCGAGGAGAAAAGAAGACCGATCTTTCACAACTCATGGAATGGTATAAAGCCTCCAAAAAACGTTTTGATGAAGATCCAGCATTTAAAAAGCAGGCGCAACTCGAAGTTGTTCGGCTCCAGTCGGGTGAAAAAGAGGCAATTGATGCCTGGAAGCTGATTTGCGATATCTCACGGAAAGGGTATCAAGAAATTTATGATCTTCTCGATATTCGCATCATAGAGCGTGGAGAGTCTTTTTATAATCCATATCTGAAATCGGTTGTCGATGAACTCGATGCAAGGGGGCTCATTCAAATTTCTGATGGTGCAAAATGTATTTTTCTTGAAGGGTATACGAATCGAGAAGGAGATCCTTTGCCTCTCATGGTGCAAAAATCAGACGGTGGATACAATTATGATACGACAGACCTCGCCGCGATTCAATACCGTATTTTTGTCGATAAAGCTGAAAGAATCATCTATGTGACCGACGTTGGGCAATCTCTCCATTTCCAAATGATCTTTAAAGCAGCGAAACTTGCAGGATGGCTAGATCCAAGAAAAACGCGGGTTGATCATGTCGGTTTTGGACTTGTCCTAGGACTTGATGGGAAAAAATTCAAAACACGCTCGGGCGATACCGAAAAGCTCATCGATCTTCTCAATGAAGCTATCGATCATGCACGCAATCTCCTACGCGAGCGAAATACTGAAAGCTCTGAGATTGAGCATCTTGCGAAAGTTCTTGGAATTGGCGCTGTAAAGTATGCAGATTTGGCCTCAAACCGTACCAAAGACTATACCTTTAGCTATGAACGAATGCTCCGTTTTGAGGGCAATACAGCTGTATTCTTACTCTATTCTTACGTGCGAATTCAAGGAATTAAGCGAAAGGTAGGGGAAAAGTCCTTAAAACCCATTCATCTCGCACATCCTACAGAAA
>DAIDIM010000157.1 GCA_027459365.1 Chlamydiota bacterium | reverse complement strand
CAAAAAATGGAACTACCTAGAACTAACCAAGGGGGTCAATATGTACATAAATTGCCCGACAAAATAATTGATTATTACAGGAAATGTTTTATGAGAATAAATATCTATACATCAATGGCTTAGAGCATGTTAAAGTGTTTTTGAATCATAAGTCCTAAAGTGATGAGGCCAAAGCTCGATCCTACCAACGGATAATCATAGAGGGCCAACTTTATTTCTGGTAAGAAGCCAGCTACCCCCACGACTTTTGCAACTGTTTCTGGGTTGTCCTTAATGAGTTGAATCACTTGTGAGGAGAGACTTCTCGCAGCCTCAGTAAGGATTTCCTGACCGTTCTTTGCGAATTGGGATACTTGTCCAGTTGAGCCTTCTGCTTGCTTCCCTAAAAGCAAGATGGCTATGGTTGTTAATGCTGCGGTTTTCCACGCTGTATTCACAAGGGCATAGGTGCTCCATCCTTTCTTTTGTTGTGTGTTGTTTTGGACGACTTGAGCTTGAATGTTTGTTACTGCTGCTGACATAAAGCCTCTTTTTTTTCTTTGTTGAGCCACATTATATTATTGGTGTTTATTAATAGCAATAGTACGTAATTATTTTATAATTAAAACGTAATAAAATTAATTATCTATTATTTGGAGATTGGGTTTCACTATTGATGATCTTCTTGTCTAGAACAACGGTTGTGGGGTATACATGACGACAGTTATGAAAAAAAGTACAATTCAAATTTTGCCTTCCATCTTGTCTGGAGATTTTGGGAATCTGGCGGGGGATGCGAAGCGTTTAGAAGAGGCGGGAGCAGATGGGATCCATATCGATATTATGGATGGTCATTTTGTCCCAAATCTTACCTTAGGGCCAAGGGCTGTAGGAGCCATTAATCGGGCGACAAATCTTTTTTTGGATGTCCATTTGATGATCTACAATCCGTTTGATTATATCGAGCAATTTGCGCAAGAGGGGGCCGATCGGATCACCTTCCATTTTGAGGCGACGGAGGATGTAGATGATACGATCGCATTTATTCGGAAATGTGGGAAGAAGGCGGGCTTGGCTTTTCGGCCAGAGACGAGTTTTGAGATGATTCCAAAATATTTGAGCCGTTGTGATATGGTTCTTTTAATGACTGTGAGTCCGGGCTTTGGAGGGCAGCAGTTTATGCCGGAGGTGGTGGATAAAATTCGGTTGACGAGAGAATTGTGTGATCGGGCGGGTATTCCTCTTGATATTCAGGTAGATGGTGGCATTACAGATAAGACCGCAAAAGTGTGTGTTGAGGCGGGGGCGAATGTGCTTGTGAGTGGAAGTTATGTTTTTGAGCAAAAAAGTCTGGCAAAAGGTATTGAATCGCTCCGATGAAACTCAAGAAAAAAGTTGTCGTTATTGGCGGAGGTACGGGGAATTTCGTCGTATTGAAGGGGCTTAAAAAATATCCGGTGGATGTCTCGGCGATTGTTTCGATGGCAGATGATGGGGGAAGTACCGGTATTTTGCGCGATGAGTTGGGTGTTTTGCCTCCGGGTGATGTCAGGCAGTGTTTAGTGGCTCTTTCAAATTCAAGTCGTTTAATGCGCTCTTTGATGAATTATCGATTTGAGAATGGGGGTCTTGGGGGTCATTCGTTTGGCAATTTGCTCTTGTCTGCTTTAGAAAAGGTGACTGGCAGTTTTGAAAGGGCGGTCGAGGAGGCGAGTCGGATTCTTTATATTAAGGGAAAAGTGATCCCTGTGACGATGAATCAGGTGCGCCTAAAAATGGTCTTGAATAATAGTAAGCTTTTGGAGGGTGAAAAGGAGATTTATCTTTCACAGGAAATTGATCGTGGTTATCGTTCGATTTATCTAGAGCCTTTTCCGAATGTAAATCCAAAAGTGATCGAGGCGATTCATCAGGCAGATTTGATTGTTTTAGGTCCAGGGGGTCTCCACACATCGTTGATTCCCAATTTGCTTGTCGAAGGTGTTGGAGATGCCATTTGTCGCGCAAAGGCAAAAAAGGTATTCGTTCTCAATTTGATGAATCGGAAAGGGCAGACAACAGGTTATAAAACAAGTCACTATTTACAAGAGCTAGTTCAGTTTTTAGGAAAAGATATTTTCGATCATATTTTGATCAATGTGGAGCAACCTCCAAAAGAGCTTATCGATGTCTATGCAAGTGAAGGGGATCTTGTGAAAAATGATATGAAAGATCGGCGAATATTAGAGGCCCATATGCTCGGCACGGTTGCCCATTCTGCGAAAAAAGATCTGCTTAAACGGAATTTAATTCGACATGATTCGAGAAAAATTGCGAAGGAGTTGATGCACATTGTTGATCATCTTTGATCTCGACGATACACTCATCGATACTTCCGGGGCGATCACCCCTTTCAAGTTGCAAGAGTGTTTGAATCTTTTATTGGCAAGCGGCGTATCTCTTCCAGAGAATGCGTTAGAACAACTCCTGCATAGAAATAGCAAAGCCGAAAAATCAACTGTTGCATTGATCGAATTTGCAAAATCATTTCATGCAAGTGATGAGCAAATTGCTAAAGCTATGTCTCCTTTAAACTCAATACTGCCAGATTCTTTTCAAATCCCGTTGACCCCAAATGCAAAAGAAATTTTAGAATATTTTAAACCCATTTGTCCGATGGCAATTGTCACGAGTGGCCACCCTCCCTATCAGATGGATAAGCTGAAAAAAGCTGGTATTGAACCTTCCATTTTTAGTATGATTGCCATTCCCGAGGATTCGGTAAAGAAGCCTCATTATGAGGCATTGCAAAAAAAGTTTAATATCCCTTCCAAAGAAATTTGGGTTTGCGGAGATCGGATGGAAATGGATTTGAGGCCTGCGTTTGAGTTGGGAATGAATACAATTCATATGCGCTGGGGAAGAGGGAAAGATCTACAAACGGAAGAATGGGTGAATCATTCCATTAATAATTTGTCCACTTTAAAAGAAATACATAAGAGGTCTAATGACAACTGCCAATCAAATGACACCTGGAATGACCATCAATCTAGATGGCAAGATCTATCGCGTTGAATCAAGCGTTAAAGTGACCGTTGCTAAGGGAACGCCGTTTATTAAGACAAAACTTCGCAACTTAGTCGACGATTCGATGATTGAGAAAAACTTTAAGCCCGATCAGATGGTGCAAGAGGTCTCTCTCATCGAGCGCTCTTTAGAGTTTTTATATCCAGAAGGGAAAGAATATCTCTTTTTGGATGTGGGCGATTTAGAACAAATCTTGGTCCCTTCCAATGTTCTTTCTGATAAAGTGCACTATTTGAAAGAGGGAATTCAGGTCAAAGCGATGTTTTATGGCGACTCCATTTTTGGTGTAGAGCTTCCGCAATTCTTAGAAATCATGGTTGTCAAAACGGAAAATGCAACACCTGGCGCAACATCGAAAAAAGCGGTTTTAGAAACCGGTGCAAAAATCAACGTTCCGCTTTTCATCGAAAGTGGAGACGTCATCAAAGTAGATACACAAGCGAGCGAATACATTCAGAGGGTTTAAAGTGTTGCTTCTTAAAAATTTTTGGAATAATTTCGGCGTCAAAGCGCCAAAAATCAACGATCGCAAATGACCTCATATTGACTTAATATTAGGTCATTTGCGATCGTTGATTTGTTGTGCAGCTTTCACGCTCGAAATTACCTAATAATTTTTAAGAAGGAACACTTCAGAATGGATCTTAATGAGATAAAAGAATTAATGAATCAATTAGAAGCCTCGAAGCTTCGCAAGATGTTTATTAAAAAAGGTGATTTTGAGATTTCTCTAGAAAAAGAGGAACATTTCACAGCGCCTGGAGTTCAAAGGGCCTCTTATGTTGAAATTCCAAGTCAAGCGCAGCAGCCCCAAAAAATCGAAGAACAACCGCAAGGGAACTTTGTCACATCTCCGATGGTTGGAACATTCTATGGATCACCGGCTCCCGATCAGCCTCCATTTATCAAAGTCGGAGATCGAGTAAATGAGGGGACAGTGGTTTGTATTATCGAAGCGATGAAAGTGATGAATGAGGTGAAGGCGGGGTTAAATGGAACGGTTGCAGAGGTGATCTTACACAATGGACAGCCTGTTGAGTTTGGATCACGACTATTTCGGATTGTTTCATGAAAGTACTAATTGCAAATCGAGGAGAAATTGCGGTTCGGATCAATCGGGCATGTCACGATCTGGGACTAACAACCGTCGCTGTATACTCTAAGGCAGATAGCGAAGCGATGCATGTGTATCAAGCAGATGAGTCGATCTGTATTGGAGAAGCCCCTTCTGCAAAATCCTATTTAAAAATTCCAAGTCTGATTGCCGCCTGTGAGATCACCGGCGCAGATGCCGTCCATCCAGGATACGGTTTTTTAAGTGAAAATGCCAATTTTGCCTCAATTTGCGAAAGTTGCGGCTTGAATTTCATTGGCCCCTCCTCTAAAGCAATTGCCCTCCTTGGCGATAAAGCGATGGCCAAAGCGACTGCTAAAAAGGTAAAATGCCCAGTCATTCCAGGATCTGAGGGGGTTGTAGGCGATGTGGAAGTGGGACTGAAAGAGGCGCGCAAATTTGGCTTTCCCATTTTCATTAAAGCAGTTGCCGGTGGTGGCGGTAAAGGCATTCGG
>DAIDIM010000020.1 GCA_027459365.1 Chlamydiota bacterium | reverse complement strand
CGAAGAATTCACACCGAGAATGGCTCTTGTCTTAGGCTGGGGTGTGGTGGAAAACAAGGGGTCTTGCCCTCTTCCCAACACCAAATTGGGTGCGGTAATCGCCAAGAGAAATCGCAGCCTTATTGGTCGACTCCTTGTTCTTATCGGCTATCTCATAGATTGAGAGCAATGTATCGTAGATTTGATGACACTGGTTGCGTGAGCGGACAGGGCAATAGCCCTCCTCTTCGAGCTCTGCAGCTACATTGAGAAGACCGCCTGCGTTGATCACAAAATCAGGCGCATAGAGAATGCCTCGAATACGAAGCATCTCTCCATCTGCATCGCGCAAAAGTTGATTATTCGCGCCGCCAGCAATCCCTTTGCATCTGAGTTGAGGAATGGTTTTCTCATTGAGAATACCACCCATCGCGCATGGAGCTAGAATATCGCATTCGGTACTTAAGATTTGATCAGGAGCCACTGTTTTAGCGCCATATTTCTTTGCAAATTTTTGTAAGGCAACAGAATCGATATCAGATAGAATCAGTTCTGCACCTGCCCAGAAAAGATAATTGATGAGATTATGTCCGACGTTTCCAAGTCCTTGAACTGCTACCTTCACTCCTGTGAGGTCATCTTTGCCAAAGAGCTTTTTGCTAACCGATTGGATGCCGCGGAAAACGCCCCATGCAGTGAAAAAACCTGGATCGCCGCTGCTTTTTGCGTGCGGTAAACCAACCACATATTTGGTCGCTTGTCGAATCGTTTTTACATCTTCTGTGCTACACCCCACATCCTCTGCGCAAATGTACTGTCCTCCGAGAAGCTCTACTGCTTCTCCAAAAGCCATGAGAAGATCTGGGGTTTTGTCTTTTTTCGGATCTGCGATGATCACACTTTTCCCGCCACCAAGACCCACTCCTGCAATTGCTGATTTATAGGTCATTCCTTTAGAAAGGCGAAGAGCATCTTCTATGGCAGCGGTTGGATTTGCATAAGGAAAAATTCGGGTGCCACCAAGAGCCGGCCCGAGTTTCGTATTATGGATAGCAATATATGCATGTAAACCAATTTGAGGCTCAGTCACTTTTATTACTTGCTCGTATCCGACAGTTGGGATGATCTCTAATTTAAGCAAAGGATATTTTTTGGATTTTTTAAGACTTTTTGGTTCTAGAAGTTGACTCATCAAAACCTCTGGTTTTTTCTCACTGTAAAACATAGCATGATTAAGCATCAATTGCAAGCCCTTAAAGGAAGAGCCATTCTCGGTGTGAATTCTTCGAGGAGATTTGGGATATTTTCGAACGAGTTTCCCCCATTTTCGCAAAGCTAATATCTCATTGAGTTATATGGCTTTGCGAAAATGGAGATAAAATCGTCGAAAAGATTCCCGAATATCGTCGAAGAGGCACATCGGGAATGGCTCGGAATATTTATCATTGTAGGAAAGCATAATATTTAGTAAAATACCGTGAAGTAACGGTCTAAGGATTCCCATGTTTGGTCTACTCAAGAAAATTTTTGGCACTTATCAATCGCGCCTCCTCAAGAAATACTGGAGAATTGTCCCTAAAATCAATGCTCTGGAAGAGGAGTATCAAAAATTATCTGACACCGAAATGAAGGGAAAAACGGTCGAATTTAAAGATAGATTAGCGCGCGGAGAGTCGCTGGAAAGTATGCTTCCGGAAGCCTTTGCTACTGTAAAAAATGTTTGTCGGCGTCTTGTTGGGACCGAGATCCATGTTTCTGGATACAATCAAAAATGGGATATGGTCCCGTATGACGTGCAAATGGTGGGTGCCATTGCCATGTTCCATGGCTCGATTGCTGAAATGCAGACAGGTGAAGGAAAAACGCTCACAGCATCAATGCCCCTTTATCTTCATGCAATCACGGGAAAGCCTGTTCATTTAGTGACTGTCAATGATTATCTTGCAAAAAGAGACTGCGAGTGGATCGGTACGATTTTCCGCTTTTTAGGATTAAGTGTTGCCTATCTGACAAATGACGTTCCAATGCATAAGCGGAAAGAGGTATATGTCTCCGATATTGTCTATGGAACTGCGTCTGAATTTGGATTTGACTATCTTCGCGACAATTCCATGGCGATGCAAAAACAAGAACAAGTTCAACGTGGACACTATTTCGCGATGGTGGATGAAATCGACTCGATTCTCATTGACGAAGCGAGAACCCCATTGATCATTTCAGGTCCCGTGAATGAAAGTAGACAAATGTACGACACATTGAAAGAAGGTGTCGCCCATATTGTTCGCATGCAGCGCGATCTGTGCAATCGTCTGGCATCTGAAGCAAAGAAAGCGCTTGATGCAGCAAATCTTCTCACTGAATCTCCAAAGATCGCAAAAGAGCACCAAGAGATTTTCAAAAAAATATGGCTTGTCAGCAAAGGAACGCCTTGCAACAAACTTGTTAAGAGAATCAAAGAAAATCCTGATTTAAGAGCCGAAATTGACAAATGGGAAACCTACTACTTTGGCGATCAAAATAAGGAAGAAAAGAATGAAGTTCTCTCAGAACTTTATATGATCGTCGATGAACGAAATAACGAATATGAACTAACCGATAAAGGGATTCATCTTTGGGGAGAATTTAAAGATGGCTCTATTGATGATTTTACAATGCTTGATCTTGGCTATGAATATGATGCCATCGAGCAAAATAGCAGCCTCTCTGACAATGAGAAAATGCAAGCAAAAATTTGTCTTCGCGAAGAAGATGCAAAACGGAAAGAGCGAGCACATAATTTAAGACAAATGCTTCGTGCCCATCTTCTCATGGAAAAAGATATCGACTACATCGTCCATGAAAATAAAATCGTCATTATCGATGAAAATACAGGAAGACCTCAGCCAGGACGCAGATTCTCCGATGGACTCCATCAAGCGATTGAAGCAAAGGAAGAGGTGGAAATTCAGGGCGAAACACAAACATACGCCACGATCACTTTACAAAATTATTTCCGCTTGTATACCCGCCTTTCTGGCATGACTGGAACTGCGATGACAGAGGCCAATGAATTCAAAGAGATTTACAAACTTGAAGTGATCGAAATCCCAA
>DAIDIM010000113.1 GCA_027459365.1 Chlamydiota bacterium | reverse complement strand
ACTGATCGAAATTACAGGAGAGCACTCTGTGATCCCATACCCTTCAATAAGTTTGGCACCTGTTGCTAATTGTGCAACGGAATCGTAGAGCTCAGGAGATGCTTTTTCAGCACCGCTGACAAACCATCGAATCGATGCTAGCTGCCCCTTTTTTGCAGCGTGAAGGAGCCCCTTAATAAAATTCGGCGCGCCTGAAAAAAGGGTGATTTTCCAACGTTCAACCCCTTCGGCCAGTGCAAAGCTATCTGTTGGATCAGGGAAAAAAGCGACTCTCATTCCAACTAAAAGAGGCAATATTCCGGTGACAGAAAAGCCAAATGAATGGAATGGGGGTAAAACGCTGTAGAGAATATCGGTTTCTTTGAGTTGAATGCAACGCATCGTCATTTTTTGATTCTCTAGGATATTCTCATGCGAGAGGGGAACACCTTTGGGCATTGCCTCTGTTCCACTTGTAAATAAAATCACCGCTATGTCGTTTGGGTTTTTATTGTTCAGCTTGAGATGTCGTAGAATGAGTGATGGGGGGAAAAAAGATAGAAAAAGCCTTTTCAACTTTCGCTTCAGCCCCAAACGGTCTCGAATCTCTTCTAATAACTCCATCTGATCGATGAGATTCCCAAAATCGACATGTGATGCCCGATCGATAAAACGCCAAGATGAAATCACTTTTGATGCTTTGCTAATGCGAAACATTTCTTCTAAATATCGAGGGCCTAACGTCCAATTCAGCATGACGGGGACTTTATTTGCTAAAAGAATTGCAAAAATCGTCACGTATGCGCCAGTTGATGCAGGAAGTAAAACGGCGATTCTTTCTCCAGGAATCTTTTCAAAATAAGAGGCTAAAACAAGAGCTGCTTTTTTAAGTTTATGATAGCGTGTGATACCACTTACATCGTCTCCACACGCGACAAGATTTCCCATTTTCTGACAAATTTTTAAAAAGCTTTCAGCAAAACTGTCTCCCATGGGAGAGATAGGGATAGGACGTTTTTTTTCTTCTGGGAATCTAAAGGTTGATGGGGCAACTTTTTTTTTTGTTTTAGCATTTTCTGCGGCCTCCAAACAATCGCGAACAGTCACAATTTCGTTAGGATGGATCCCTTCTGTTCGAAATTTTTGCGTTAAAAATGCAATGATCTCTGCGATGTTTAGAGAATCCATTCCTACTTCAGTCGATAGATTCATCTGCGGTTCAATCTTCAAATTTGGATTGCCGACGATGCGACGAATTTCGCGATAGACCTTCTCTTCTGTTTCGGGATGAATTGGAATCGGTTCTTTTTTCTTTTCAACAAGGGCGATTTTGGCAACTTTTGGAAGATCATTTTTCCAAAAAGAATACGAGACTAATTGGAGAGGTTCTTCAGGATGTACATTGCCTTGCTCATCTTTGTATTGATTATACCAGTTCTCGAGGTAGCGATTGAATTCGATTCGCGATGCATTGACTGGGAGATCTTTTGTCGCGAGTTTAAATTCAATGGTCACTTTTCTTCGCGGTGCAAAGAACAATCCATTTTTTAGAAGTACTTTGATACTATTCAAGATTGTTTTTGGAAGATCGGGAGATTCCCCTGTAATTGCTCTTGAAAAAGAGCTTCCCCATAGGCCACTTGTCCGAATGAGTACCACTTTTGTCTCGGGACATTGTTGGATAATTTCATGCGCTCCAGAAGAACCTCCGATCACCTCTTTTCCTGTTTCTTTCAACCTGCCAGCTGGATAGATAATAAAATTTTCTCTCTTTTTTAACCCATCACTTACTGCCAATACCGCCTCTTTCACCCTTTTTACCCTGAATGCATTCATGTAATCAGCAAGAGAAGGGACATTGATCCCATGCGTTATTTTCATCGCCGGCTTAATAAACGAAATGCGGGCAATATGTTCAGTGACAATGGGACGCATTCGGAATTTAGGCCAAAGAATCATATAAAGAAATACAGGATCCATATGGGCTGGATGGTTAGGCATGAACAAGATTCCTCCCTCTTTTGAGATGGACTCCAATTGTTCCTTACCCTTTACTTCGATTTTATAGCGCAAACGGAAAACTGCAAGCCAGAAAAGTGTAAAAAGTTTACAAAACATTATGACCTCGGGATTATACCATATTGCCGATATTTATGGACAATTTCTTGAGATTTTCATTAACGACTAATAATCGCTGTCGCAAATGACCTTATATTGACTTAATATTAGGTCATTTGCAATCGTCAAATTTTGACGCTTTGAAGCGGCCCAAATGCACATTTTTGGACCGGTCGGAGTATAAAGAAGTTAAAAAGGAGTTTATATGGTCAAAGGAGTCAATCGTTCTCAAAAGACAACTTCGGATAAGAAGGCAATCAAATCAGATTCCCAATCAGAACGGAAAATGATTGTAGGGTCTGCCTTGGCATCGCAAGCGACACATAACGGTCGGATTGCTTCTCAATCAACTACTTTTGGAGTTAGCTTGAAAGGTAGAGCGACTTATTTGAGCAAAAAGAATGACAAGCAAAGGACAATGGAAAAGCTTTTTAAAAAGCATCATGCAACAATTACTGCCAACAAAAAAAAATGATCACACAATAATTGCTGCTACGGCGGCCTGAAGTTTATCTGTTTCAGCTTTGTGGACTGCGAGCACTTGTCTGTGTCCAAATAGGATATCTTGGTGCTCTTTTTCCATTTCCCGCAGATTTGCAACAACTATTTCTAAACGCCCCTCTGTATTGGCTAACTCTTTTTGAGAATCTTGAAGTTTTTTTGTCACAACTTCCAATTCGTTCAATCTACGCAATAGCCCTTCTGGATCTTTAATGTCTTTAATCGCTTTTAAAATATCTTGTAAGATCCCATCTTTAAAAAGCTTTTCTAAAAGAACTCCAGATGCTTGGATTTGTTGATCAAGTTTTGAAACTAGACACTTAAGCTCTTCCTGATGCTCGACGCTAAATTCCTTTAAATCTTCGATATCTCTTTTGAATTCTTTAAAAAGTGTCTGATAATGAGTGATTTGCGCAGCTTGTTGATGGTTAAGACTTTCCATTTTTTCAAGTTTTTCTTGGATCGACTTACTGATCGCTACTTGCCCTGCTAAATGGGAACTTAACGCACCTGTTAAACAGATAATTCCTGACAACCCTGAGCTATCTGGTTTTCCTATAAGATAGTAAAGGACAGATCCGATGCCTCCAGCGATAGCAATTATTGTGAGGACCTTTTCTGTATGTTGATAAAATTCTGGAGATCCTGGATTGGAGAGGATTACCCAAACTTCTTTTGCTATTTCAGAAATCTTTATATTTTGGGTAATTTGATCTGGCTTAGGAGTTTCTATGAGAAGTGGCGAATGAACCAACTTTGGAGTTAAAGAAGAAAGGGGGACAGCTTGTAGCATGGAAATAGTGTAAAAAAAATCTAGATTCTACTCAATCTTTTTTTGAATAGGTTTTCATTTATTGGTAAATCAGCTAAACTCATCCGGTATGATAAAGGCAAAAATTATTGGAACAGGTTCCTTTCTCCCAGAGCGGGTTCTTTCTAACCAAGACCTAGAAAAAATGGTCGAAACCTCGGATGAATGGATTGTCACTCGGACAGGGATTAAAGAAAGACGTTTAGCTTTGCCTGAAGAATATACCTCACATATGGGAGCAAATGCGGCTCGAAAAGCAATTGAATCTGCCGGAATTCTCGTCGATCAAATTGATTTTATCATCGTTGCAACGATTACGCCAGATTTTGTTTTTCCAAGTACCGCCTGTTTGATTCAGAAGCAAATTGGAGCAAGATTTGTTCCTAGTATGGATATTCAGGCCGCATGCACAGGTTTTCTATATGCAATATCTATTGCCAAATCTTTTGTAGAATCGGGAACCTATAAAAATATTTTAGTGATTGCCTCTGAAAAGCTCTCATCGATTACCAATTATGAAGATCGTTCAACATGCGTTCTCTTTGGCGATGGTGCCGGCGCTTGCGTGGTTTCGGGAACAGGAAAAGGGCTGCTAATCGAGCATGTCACTTTAGGATCAGATGGTGAGCAGGCTGAACTTTTGATGATGCCGGCTGGAGGAAGTAGACGACCTGCCTCTATCGAGACCGTTTCTCAGAAAGAACATTATATCAAGATGGCTGGCAATGAAGTGTTCAAGCACGCCGTACGACGCATGGAATCTGCGTGTAAAGAATGTATTGAAGCCGCAGGTAGCTCTGAAGATCAGATCACCTATTTAATTCCTCACCAAGCAAATCTTCGCATCATTGATGCGATTGCCAAAAGATTTGAACACCTTCCTAGTGATCGGATCTTTAAAACTGTCCACAAATATGGTAATACCTCTGCCTCCTCAATTGGAATTGCCCTCGATGAGTTGTATCGAACATACATTGTGCAGCCATCAGATCAGATACTACTCACCGCTTTTGGCGGGGGGTTGACATGGGGTGCAGCCCTATTAAAAGGGACTATATGAAAAAAAGGGCATTTCTCTTTCCAGGTCAAGGGGCTCAATATGTTGGAATGGGCAAAGATTTTTCTAATTCTTATGCCATTGCTAAAGAGACCTTTCAAGAAGCCGACGATACCCTGAATGTTCCTCTTTCCAAAGTGATTTTTGAAGGGCCTGAAAATTCTTTAACTGAAACAAAACATTGCCAGGCTGCAATTTTTGTGAATAGCATCGCAATTTTACGGGTAATTCGTCAGCAAATAAACTCTTTTGTCCCTTTTGTGACAGCGGGGTTAAGCCTTGGCGAGTATAGCGCCCTTTTTGCAGCTGAGAAACTCGGATTTAAAGATACACTGCTTCTTTTACAAAAAAGGGCCCTTTTTATGAATGAGGCGTGTGTTCGAGTGCCTGGAACCATGGCGGCAGTACTTGGATTAAATGGTGAACATGTGGAAACAGCGATTCAGAATATTCCAGGCGTTTGGGTTGCGAATTACAACTGTCCCGGACAAATTGTCATTTCTGGAACAAAAGAGGGTGTAGAAAAAGGGACCCTTATCCTCAAAGAAACGGGAGCAAAACGGGTCATCCCATTAAGTGTTGCAGGGGCTTTTCATAGCGCTCTTATGCAGTCGGCTCAAGATCAACTTGCCCCCTTTATCATGGCGGCACCTTTACAAGAAAGTTCCACCCATTTCGTGATGAATGCAATCGGCGATTTTGTCTCGATGGTGAGCGATATGCGAAAGTATTTAATTGCGCAGGTTACCTCATCGGTTCGTTGGGAGCAGGGGATTCGGGCGATGAATGAGAGGGGAATCGATCTTTTTGTTGAAATTGGGTGTGGAAGTACACTCTCTGGAATGAACCGGAAAATTGGCACTGCAGGTGAGACAATTTCCATTGAAAAAGTATCTGATCTTGAAAAGTTAGGAAATCTTGTATGTTAAACCGAAAAACCGCAATCGTCACTGGGGGAACTGCCGGAATTGGTAAGGAAATTGCTCTTCTTTTTGTAAAAAATGGGGCCAATGTCATTATTTTTGGAACCAATAGAGATCGAGCAGCAGCAGCACTTCATGAATTAGAAGCAGCTCGAGTAAACGATAGCCAAAAAGTTCTCTGTCAAATCGCGAACGTTTCTAAAACAAAAGAGGTAGAGGAAACTATTCAAACGCTACTGAGCACTTTTGGTCAAATTGATATCCTTGTCAATAATGCCGGAATCACAAGGGACAATCTTTTAATGAAGATGAGTGAAGAAGATTGGGATGAAGTGCTCGATGTAAATTTGAAATCTGTGTACAATACTTGTAAATCTTTGGCACGTCCCATGATGAAAGCCAAGGGGGGCTGCATTATTAATATTAGCTCCGTCATTGGTTTAGTTGGCAATGCAGGACAGGCAAATTATGCGGCATCGAAGGCTGGAATGATCGGATTTACCAAATCGCTTGCCAAGGAATTAGCAAGTCGGGGCATTCGTGCCAATTGTATCGCGCCCGGTTATATTGAGACACAGATGACAGAAGTTCTTCCGCAACAAGTCAAAGAGGCAGTGATAGAAAAAATTCCCCTTGGACGTATTGGCAAGCCAAATGACATCGCACAAGCAGCGTTGTTTTTGGCAACTGCCCCCTATATAACAGGGCAAGTGCTTGCAGTTGATGGCGGAATGGTTATCTAAAAGAACAAAAACAATGTAAGGAAATTATGTCTGTACAGAAAGAAGTTATCGAAATTATCGTCGAACAGCTTGGCGTGGATCCTGCTGACGTAACGCCTGCCAAATCATTTGTAGAAGATTTGAATGCTGATTCTCTAGATCTAACTGAATTAATCATGACATTTGAAGAGAGATTTGGTTTCGAAATTTCTGAAGAAGACGCTGAGAAACTCAAGACAGTCAATGACGTCATTGAGTACATCGAAAAGCGAAAAAAACACAAATAAACTGACAAAATTTCCTGTTATTTAAAAGAATAACAGGAATTTAGAGCGATTTGATTGCGCTTTCAAGGCCGGTATAGCGCTTTTGCACTTGGTCATTGTGAATTGCGATTGCAATCGCTTTCTTTGTCCCGACTAAATAGACTTGTTTTTTCCCTCGCGTGACTGCTGTGTAGAGCAGATTGCGATGAAGCAATTTAAAATGGGAAGTGTGAATGGGGATCACAATGCAGGGACACTCGCTTCCTTGATATTTGTGCACAGAGGTTGCATAGGCTAATACCAGCTCATCGAGATCGTGAAACAGGAAGTCGACCAATTTTCCATCAAAATTGACTTGCAAAGTTTGCTCTTCCATATGGATCGCCTCAATTCTGCCGATATCCCCATTGCTAATTCCCTTGTCGTAATTATTTCGGATTTGCATCACTTTGTCATGTAAATGGAATTTTCGGCCCGCCCTAAATAGGGGTTGCGTGCTTGGGTTGAGAAGGCTTTGCAAAGTATCATTGAGAAGCTCAGTTCCAATAATCCCTTTTTTCATTGGAGAAAGGACTTGGATTTCATCAATTCGATCAAAGTGCCATTTTTGTGGAATTTCGGTATTGACAAGCTGCAGAATTACCTGTTGTATTGCCTCAGGGGATTCTGCTTCGATAAAATGAAAATCACTATCAGGAGTTGTCATGATTGAGGGGAATTCGCCCTGATTGATTTTATGGGCATTGGTGATGATTTTTGATCCTTTGGCTTGGCGAAAGATCTCAGTCAATTTTGTCACAGGGATGACTCCTGATTGGATCACATCGCGAAGCACAGTCCCAGGACCGACGCTTGGTAACTGATCGATATCGCCAACAAGTAAAACGCGCGCACCTTTGGGAATCGCTCTTAATAGATGAAAAAGGAGGGAAGTATCAATCATGCTTGCTTCATCGATGATGATAAAATCGCAATCAAGTGGGTTTTCTTTCCCCCTTTTAAATCCATTGTTCGTAAAATCCATCTCGAGGAGGGAATGAATCGTAAACGCCTTACGTCGAGTGATTTGCGTCATTCTCTTTGCAGCTCTTCCTGTTGGGGCGGCTAAAAAGATTTTGTTGGTGAGTTTTTCTGCAACGCGCAAGATTGCATTCGTAATTGTGCTCTTTCCGGTACCAGGACCTCCAGTGATGATGTGCACTTTATCGGTGAGTGCTCTCATCACAGCCTCTTTTTGTTGCGCTGCAAATTGAATTCCCATTTTCTCTTCGGCCCAATCTGCCGCCTTTACGGCGTCTATTTGACGAATGACTTGAGGATGTTGTATTAATTTGCGCAAATCCCATGCAATGCCCATTTCATAAGCATAGAATGGCTTTAACCAGATCATCTCCTCCTTGTTTACGAGAAAATCCTGAGAAATCAATGTTGCAATCCCATCTTCTATCAATTGCTCATCAACCTCTAAGGCCTCTTTTGCTGCCGGAATCAGATCTTTTTTGGGATAACAGGTATGGCCATCATTCGATAATTCCCACAAAACAAACTCAATTCCTGCCGAAATTCTCTTTTCAGAATGAAGTGCAAATCCTAGCTTCAATGCAATCTGATCTGCGATTTTAAAGCCGATGCCGAAAATGTCTTTCGAGAGCTTGTAAGGATTTTCCTTTACCTTCTCAATACTTTTATCGCCATAGGTTTTATAAATTCGTTGCGCATAGGCAGGACTTGCACCATGTGCGCGCAAGAAAATCATCACCTCACGAATCGTCGATTGAGCGCGCCAACATTCGATCAAGCTCTCCAATTTTTTCATCCCAAGACCTGGAATTTCGAGTAATTTTCGTGGAGTTTGATCAATCACAGTTAGTGTATTCACGCCAAACTTTTCAACAATTTTCTGGGCAAAAACGGGACCGATCCCTTTAACAAGACCCGATTCTAAATATTTTTGTATTCCCACCACATCATTTGGCATATCGACAGTATAATCGGTGACCTCAAACTGACGCCCGTGAGTCGGATGAATTTTCCACTGACCCTTACAAATGACCGTTTCTCCTGGTTGTAAAGAAGGGAGATAACCCACAATGACGGTCAGCTCTTTCTTTCGCGGTTCTTTTAGTCTTGCGACTGTAAAGCCATTTTCCGCTTGCGTATATACAATCGCATCTATGTACCCAGATAGAGAATTATCCATAATTTTTAAAAGAATAACATAACATAAGTTCTAAAAACCACTTGAAAATTAATCTCTTAAAAAACTAACATGGATCTTCTTTCTATTCCGGGTTAGCTCAGCGGTAGAGCAGTGGACTGTTAATCCATTGGTCGCTAGTTCGAATCTAGCACCCGGAGATCTTGTCTTCCAAGCGGTTAAGATTAAAACGTAGCCGCTTTTTTTATGCATTCACCGTTGAATGCTACACTAATGCTGCACTCTCAAAAACAACACGAATGTATAGAATTCTCTGTTTGTTTTGGACTATTAAAGGTCCGATAAGCAATCCAAGAAGTTTTGTATCATGTCGTGAGTGATATTGGAGGCCATCACCAGAATTTGTGATTTGAAAAGTCACTTGTCCGCAGGAATCTTGTGTAAACTCATAAAAAAGGGCATGTCCTCCGTTATCTCCATCCTTAAGGCCGCCGCCCAAACAAACGTATCCCCTTAGCTCTAAACTCGCCCAAATCTCGTTTGCTACTTCCGTAAGTGGACGTGATGGATCTGGCTCGTAGATATACGATTTAAGTTTCTCTCCAATTTGTTGGGCCTGGGCATCCTCCGGCCAAATTGCAAGATATCGATCTAAATAAATTTTGAAAAAATCGACAGCGCGATCTTGAATATGTCCAGCGCCTCCACCCACGTAATCATTCAATAAGAATTGAAGCAATGTGGGATCGACCTTCTCTTCTGATCTCTTAATGAGAGGAGATTGCGAGGCCAGCGTTTGCCAAAGGGGATGGAAACCTGTCCGCTTAGCTACTGCGTCCACAATTTCGGAGATAAAAGTAAGTGGAGAGCCTTTTATGGAGGTCGATTGATAAACCCCAACGCTGGGGGGAACAAGGAGAGATCCTCTCTCCTGTATGACTATAAAATGATATTGATAGCGCACAGCTAGATTGATTACGAGTAAGGGAAGAGTTATAGGGAATAACAGAACATAGGAGGCAACTTTCAGTGCGATTATATTCCAAGAAATTTTTCCATCCTCTATCTGCACCTCATTATTTTTAACTACTGTGGCTTGTATTCCACCTAAATAAAAATATTGACTTAACGTCGAAATAGCTAATTCGGTATAGGATTGAGGTCTTGCGTACTTAATAGGAGTTAATAAAGAAATTGTTGTCATTTGTTATTAATATATAAAATCGAAATCGACAAACATTCTACATTTTAAAATGGAAAAATGCCATCCTTAATTATAGATCAATTTAATTTTTTTTAAGGATTACTTGGAGAAAGCATGCTCCGAATCAAACAGGGTCTCCAGCTTGACTTTCAGTTCATTTATTACCTGAGAGCATTCTGGTAAATCTGAAACAAGATTGCCAAGCCATTGATTCCATGTTCTTTTTACAGTTTCCATCATGATGGGATCGAAGAATGATTCGGCGCCTTTAAAGACAACCTTCTTGAGGTCACATTTCTTTTGTAACAGCAGAGAGAAATTCTCAAAGTAGAGTTCGGATTCAAACGTGGTGAAAATGCGCCATAAATCGTAGTAATCTCTTACGCGCGAACGATCTCGGCCTTCTTCATGAAGTTTTTTTGTCTTCTGCAAAATGGCTCGGAGTTTTTCAAGGACGATTTCTTTAAGAGAATAGATTTGAATTGGGGTGTCGATTTGTTCATCATATGGATGAATGATCTGCTTAGTCACTGTGGGAAATAGGACTGATTCTTGCATTGTGATCTCAAGTTTGGCAGAAGTTAGCGGTTCACGATGCCAAGGAAATTGCGTTCTTATTTTGAAGGCCTCCTGTTCAAAAGGGTGAGTGTCTTTTTCCTCGTACCTTTCAACCGAAAGACGAACTGCTGCAAATGCATTCATTTTCTCTTCAGCGATCTTACAGGCTTCTTTGATTGCGACAAAAAGTTTTTCTTTTTTCGAAATTGATGAAAGACAAGAGAAATCAAGATCTTCAGAAAAGCGGTAATTCCCAAAATAGCACTTTTTCAAAGCAGTGCCTCCTTTGAAAATCAGCTGCTCTTTTAGGTAGTGATGCTCATATAATCCAGATAAAAGCCATGAAAGGAGGTAATCCTGTTGGATCGTTTCGAATGTTAAGCCGCTCTTTTTTCTCTCGCGATCCAATCGGAATCGTAAAGGTACTGCATTATTCATATGTTTTTTCGAATTTTCCATTTTGAATTATATGATCCCCTTACGGGACTGCTAGGATCCAATTTGCAATAACTCGTCATTGGAATTTTTAGCAGAGGATCTAAGTGTTTTTTTTCAATTCTTAAGTTCTCTAAAATGAAACCAAGACGTTTAGCGATCGCTTTTTCAAGCTTAAGTGCATATTCGACAATCACTTGAATTCGAATCCTATCTTTGCCAATGTTGAATGCATGCAGTACCTCATTAAAATCACCGCAATACTCAGGAGAAGTAAGTCCATCTAGCAAAGTTTTCTCGAGATTCGTTATTTGCGCTTTCATGTCATCGACCCAGATTGTTTCTATGCCGAAGTAATGTTCCTTTTTTACTTGGATGAAATGAAATATGGTTTTGGACAAGGACCTCGGGATAGATGTGCCTCGCGGAGTACTCGCGAAGATTTTGTTAGGAGTTTGCTCCGTAACGTGGTGATAATGCATTGC
>DAIDIM010000012.1 GCA_027459365.1 Chlamydiota bacterium | reverse complement strand
ACATACACATTACCCGAGGCATCTACAGTAAGAGCTGTTGGTTGTGTAAAGCCCGAAGCAAACTGTCTTACATTTTTGTTGCTTGCAATTGAGTAGATTCTGCCATTACTTCCTGATGCTACATAAAGAGGCCATGCTTGACCTCTGGATCAAGCGGAGATCGGCCCCTTTTTCTAATAAATGTGTTGCAAAGGAGTGCCGAAGTGTATGTGGTGAAATGTCCTTCGTAATTCCCGCCTTCTTCGCATACATTTTAATCTGTTTCCAGACAGTCAATCGATCGATTCTCTTTCCTGTGCGACTGACAAATAAAGGGCCATTTTCAACGTCCGATTCGCCTCGGTAATGAATGAGATAGAAATCTACCGCCGCAATTGCTTTTTTACCGACCGGAATCATCCTCTCCTTAGCTCCTTTGCCGCGCACCTTGACAAACGTATCGCTCAAATCATTTAAATTGAGTCCACATAACTCAGAAACCCGCATTCCTGTCGCATACATGAGCTCTAAAATTGCCAGGTCTCTTGCGCCAAGCGCATCGTCTGCTTTTGGTTGTCTAAGCAAGCAATCGATCTCCTCTATTTGCAAAACTTCTGGCACCAACTGCCAGATTTTGGGTGTTTCAAAGTAGCAAGCAAGATCGCTATTGACTACCCCCTCCTTCTTTAAAAAACGGAAAAAAACTTTAATCGCGATCAACGTACGAGAGATAGAAGAGGGGGCAAATTTTTTTTCTTGAAGATATCCTAAAAAGGAGACGATGTCATTTGGAACGACCGCCGTCCAGTCTCGATTTTTTAAGAAGCTTGCGAAAGAGGCGATGTCTCTGCTGTAGGCTTCAATGGTGTTTTTGGCAAGACCACGTTCGGAGTGTAAGAATGCACAGAATCCGCTTTGCAAATTGAACCTACTGGTGTGTTATTTTCGGATTTTACAGGTTCAAACTTTTCTAGTAACCAACTAAAAAGTTTTACACGGATATGCGGAGAGTCTGTGATAGGAGCCATGATGGAAGCAATGAGATAAAGGGCCACGATAACACCTACTGTAATATGACCAAAGGCTCCCAAATATGCTACAGTTGCAACAATCCCTATTGTATTGAATAGAATAGATCCACAAGACCAGAATATGGCTCGATTATTTCCTTGAAGAACTTTGTCAATCATATTTCGGGCGTTTGATTCATTAAAATTCTTAATGAGACCATCTAGTTTTTCGGGGTCAACCGCTCCATCGATTACACTTTCTTCAACGCGCAGTGTGAAGTTCTCCCATTTTTTTCTCATAGCAGCAAGAGGACCGGTTTTTTCATTTTCTTTCACTTCCAAATGAGATAATTGCGACTGTTGTCTTAACCAAATCAACGCTTCTTTCAATTTTTCCCGGTCATTTCTCTCTCCAACCATCGCATTCAATTTATGCCCGAATCTTACTTGAACGATCAGTCGATAGATCGCCGCAACAAGAACAGAGCCGTAGAATATGAGCGTAGTGATTGGAAACGCAGCTCCCGCTGCAACTTTTAGGAAAAAGTCATGACAGATCTTTGCGACACATTTCAGCACGGCGAAGATCGCTGTTGTAAAAGTGCTAAGTCCCTCTAGAAACTTTGTACAACTTAAGAAAGTCAGTGCAGATTCCATGTTATCAACAGCATTCTTCATTGACATAATGCCTGCAAGGAAAAAAATGATCTCCCCTGCAACCCTGCAGATTTTCTTACACCCGCTCTCTACTACAAGACCTGGTAGTGGAGTCAAACCAATCTTTGCATTTCGCTCATCAACTACCTCTTGAAAAGCATCTTTAGCCTTTTCTTCTGTATCTTGAAAAGAAATGAGCCCCTTCCTTTCTAGTGCTGCATGAATCTTCTTGATCTCTTCTAAGCCGGGAACGCTCCCCTGATAAACCTCATCTGCCGTTGCAATCTCCTGTTCATCATCATTCAATTTCACTCTCAGGCCCATTTTTTCACTAAATGCGACAGCTGTCGATAATTCATCTTTTTGATCAACCCTCGTCGCAAGCTCTCTTCCCTTCTTCGTCTCTAAAGCAAGCTCGCTCAATTTGCGAATCGCTTCCAGCGCTTCATCTCCTAACGAACGAACTTCATCGTGACAAAAAGACTTATCGTCAAACGAATATAGATTTCTAGATTTAACATTCTCAGTTGTAATAGTCATACAACTATTATATCAAACTCATCATTAAAAAATGACATAAACAAGATTATAAAAATAATAAACTTTTCTTCTTGTCATGATTTCACAAAATTGTTAACACATGGATATGGAACCACAGACCGAGCCATTTCGAGCAATACTTCTCTTTGGACCACCCGGGTCAGGCAAAGGGACGCTTGGCAAATTTCTCTCCAGCGCAGGCAACCACTTTCATCTATCCTCCGGCGATATCTTCCGCGGCCTTTCCCTTGAATCGCCCGCTGGCAAACTCTATCACAGCTATG
>DAIDIM010000057.1 GCA_027459365.1 Chlamydiota bacterium | reverse complement strand
CTCCTCAATGCAATGAAAGACCGTGTTGAAAAAGGGGAACAAACCCTTTTGCTACTCAATAAGCGTGGATACCATCGGATGCAACGATGTCAAAGTTGCAGAATAATCGTGAAGTGTCCACATTGCGACATCCCACTGACCTTTCATCGAGAAGCCAATCTGCTCAAATGCCACTTTTGTAATTATGGCATCTCTCCTCTTCGCAATTGTCCCAATTGCAAAAAACCTGAACTTGAGTTCAAAGGTTTTGGAACAGAACATGTGGAGCGCTCTCTTCATGCGATCATCCCCGGCATCCGTACCCTTCGAATGGATAGAGACACAATCCAAAAAAAACACGATCACGATGAGATTTTCAAACAATTTCGGGCACACAAAGCGGACGTTCTCATCGGAACACAAATGATTGCCAAAGGGTTTCACTTCCCTTCCGTTACACTTGTCGGGATCCTCAATATTGACGCGTCCCTTTCCATTCCAGACTTTCGCTCATCCGAACATGTATTCCAGCTCCTCATCCAGGTAGCCGGTCGTGCCGGCAGAGCAGAAATTCCAGGCGTTGTCTACTTACAAACATTCATGCCCGATCACCCTGTGATCAAAAAAGCGCAAACGCAAGATTACAATGCATTTTACATCGATGAGATTGAAGAGAGAAAATCGTTCAACTATCCCCCTTTCTCTCATCTTGTAAAACTCACCTTTTCCGATATCGACCCCGAAAAAGGGCAAAAAAATGCCGAAAACGTCTATGAATTTCTCAAAAATGAGCTCCCCTCATCTGCACAAATTTTCCCCGTAGTTCCTTCCGGTCACGCAAAAATCAAAGATCTTTATCGTTTCCAAATACTGATCAAAACCCCTAAAATCGGAACAATTGCAACCACTCTCCAAAAACTTCAAGGAACAAAAATTGACACAGACCCCAATTCCACATTCTTCTAATGGATTTGCAGCTTTTAATCCTGGAGCCCCTTTAAAACCATTTAACTATCATTTACCTGAATTAAAACCTTTCGAGATTCTTGTCGAAATTTCTCATTGCGGCCTATGTCATACAGATCTTTACATGATTGACAACAGCTGGAAACGGTCCACCTATCCCCTTGTTCCAGGCCATGAAATTGTTGGCAAAGTGATAAAGCTTGGGACACTTGCAACTAAAGAAATCAACGATCGCGTTGGAATTGGCTGGATCCATTCAGCCTGCTTTCACTGCCCTGAATGTGCCTCTCACCAAACAAACATCTGCCTCAACAAAACACCCACATATTCTCAAGGACGTTATGGGGGTTTTGCAACACATATCATCGCAGATAGTAGGTTTTCCTTCTCTGTTCCTGCAAACTTAGATTCTGCACATGCAGCACCACTCCTTTGTGCAGGTTCAACTGTTTACGCACCCCTTGCTCGTTACAAAATGAAACATGTGGCAATCATAGGAATTGGGGGCCTCGGTCACCTTGCTATCCAATTTGCAAAGGCTTTAGGCTGTGAGGTATCAGCACTTTCGCACTCCCCATCCAAAAAACAAGACGCTTTCCAACTGGGATCAGATCATTTCTACACCTTCCAAAATCCACCCAAAACACTCTCTTTTGATTTTATTCTCTGCACAGTCGATGCAGATCTTAATTGGGATCAAACCCTCACTTTCCTAAAACCCAATGGGAGGCTCTGCTTTGTGAGTCGTCCTCCCAATGGGATCCACTTTGATCCAATGAATCTTGTCTCTACGCAAAGAACAATCTGCGGGAGCAATAATGCAAGCATTCAAGAAATGGAAGATATGCTCGCCTTTGCAGCGGCCAACAACATCCGCCCTTGGATTGAGGAAATGCCCCTTTCTGAGATCAATCAAGCCATTGACAAACTCAAGAAAAATGAAGCTCATTATCGCATCGTCTTGAAAATCTAGTCCGTACGCCTACTTTAGTATTTAAAATAATATTTATAAATTGTTAAATTATAATGTAATATGGTATAATAATTATTAAATAATAATAAAAAAAGGAATAATTATGACATCAAGCTCGGCAATAGTACCAAGAAATACAAGCACAGCAGTAGGACAAATGGTGACAAGTAGTTCAACTGAGATCTCTGTTATGAGCGTAGCGGCAAACCAATTGGTAAAATTAAAGGAAAATTTTACAGACGGTGTAGTAGCAGTACGGGATACTCTTGTCCAAGCAGACCATTTGTCAACAGGGTTAATGCGAGGTTCTTTTAGTTTACTTACTCTTTCTGGAGCGTCATTGGTTACTTTAGGACAAGGAGCCGTAACGCGATGGACAGGGTTTGGAGCAGTGGCTGGCATTATTGCAGGTCTAACACTCAAAGTTTGGCAACAAGCTGAACATATTCACGCTCTCGAAGCAGAACGAGAAGAGCAGCAACCAACTGCAGCGATTACAGCTCAATCTATGCCATCAGCAGCAGCTGCAGCAGCTTCATCTAGCACATCAGCAGCAGCAGCTTCATCTAGCGCATCATCAGCGGGTGATCCTGAGGTACGCTCTCAGTCATCGAGAAATCAGACTCGTCGACAAACAACAACCAATTCGCTACATTCGCGCGCGTTTCGCTAATCACAACTTTTCCTCAGTATGTCCAATTTTTCTGGACATTCTGAGGAAAAGTTGTATAGTTCTGGTTAAGAAACGACGCTGCCGGCAGGGAGTCCTTGGATTTGAGGTAGTTCAAGCAATGCGCCTGAATGTGAGGCTAAGACCATGCCTCGGCTCTCAATGCCCATGATGGTTGCTGGAGCTAGATTTGCGACTAAGATCACCTTCTTTCCAATGAGTTGTTCTGGTTCAAAATGTTGTGCAATGCCAGATACAACGGTCCTTTTTTCAAAGCCTAGATCGACTAAGAGTTTGAGGAGTTTTTTTGATTTTGGAACTTTTGTTGCTTCTAGTACTTGCGCAATGCGAAGATCCATTTTCTGGAAAAGATCGAAGTCAATCGATGTCTTTAAAGGTTCAATTATGGGATCTGCGACAGGGAATTCTGTTTTCACGACAACCTCTTTGTGCAACGCTTTTGATTTTCCAAGTTTCTCAATTTGTGCTGTGATCTCTTCATCTTCTACTTTGCGAAAAAGGACATATGGCTCTGGCAGTTTCTGGTTAGTGGGAACATCGGTATCGCGAATTTTTGCCCATTGATCAATCGCACTATGATAGCCGAGTTGGTTCCAGATTTTTTGTGCTGCATCGGGGACAATCGGAAAGGAGATCAGGGCAAGGGCTTTGATACATTGGATACAGCAATTGAGGGTTGTTTCTAATTCTTTGCCCGTTTCGGGATTTTTTGCGAGTTTCCACGGTTTTCGATGTTCGAAATAGACGTTTCCTAGTTGCGCGAGCTCCATGAGAATTTGGGTCGCTTTGCGGAGATGAAAATCGACAAAGGCAGCTTCCGCTTCACAAATGAGTTTGCGGATGTCTTCTAGAAATTGGCGATCTCTTTCATTGAGTTCATGTTTAGGAGGAACGGTGCCAGCACAATGTTGTTTTGCAAATACAAGAACGCGATGGACAAAGTTCCCAAACTTGCCGAGGAGCTCTGCATTGCAGCGCATTTGGAAATCTTTCCAACTAAACTCGGCATCTGCTGTTTCCGGTGCATTGGCAGCAATAGTGTAGCGAGCAAGATCCGGTGTATACTTGGAAAAGAAATCATCCATGTCGATTGTCCAGCCATCTGACTTGGAAAATTGTCTCCCTTCAAGCATGAAAAATTCGTTTGCAGGGAGTTGATCTGGAAGTTTATAGGGAAGATTTTGTCCCATCAACATAGCTGGGAAAAAGACTGCATGGAATGGGATATTGTCTTTGCCTAAAAATTGGACAAGCTCTGTATCGGGAGATAGCCAGTATTCTTTCCAGCGATCGGGCTTCCCGATTTTCTGAGCCCAATCTTGCGTTGCAGAAATGTACCCAATCGGCGCATCGAACCATACATAAAAGACTTTCCCTGGCATGTCAGGGACGGGTATTCCCCAATCAGAGTCACGAGTGATTGCGCGCATTTTTAAGTCATTGATGTAGCTCATCGCAAAGCGGACGACGTTTTCTTTCCAATTTTTTTTCTCAATCCATTCTTTTAACCGATCTTTAAAAAGATCAAAACGAAGGTAAAGATGTTCGCTTGGCCGAACAGAGAGTGGAGATCCAGTCAATTTAGATCTGGGATTTTTAAGATCTGTCGATTCATAAGAAGCGGCGCAGCGCTGGCACTCATCCCCTCTTGCCTCCTCAAATCCACATTTTGGACATGTCCCTACAACATAACGATCGGCTAAAAATCTTTTCTCTGTCTCAGAATAAAGGTGATTCTCCGTTTTTGCTATGATATAGCCATTTTCTTTCAATGCATGGAAAATGCTCTGTGTTGTCGCAATGTGCCCTGGCCAAGTGGTGCGGCTAAAGTGATCAAAAGAGATGTTCAATTTTTCAAAAAAATCCTTATTGATTGCATGAAAAAGATCGACATGTTCTTTAGGAGAGCGCTTGGCTAAATCGGCGCTTAAAGTGATCGCAACCCCATGTTCATCAGATCCGCAAATATAGAGAACATCGTTTCCTCTCAATCTTTCAAAACGGGCATAGCAATCGCCCGGCAAGTAAGCCCCTGCTAAATGTCCAAAATGTTGAGGACCATTGGCGTACGGAAGAGCAGCTGTGATGAGAATTCTTCTCATTTTTCTGATTCTTTTTCCTCAACAGTGTCAAGGATATTTCTTAAAGTTGTTTGTGGATTTTTCATGATCTCATTTCTTCCAACTTGAATAGCAAAATTACAGAGATCAAAATTGTTTTTGAATTTCTTTCTCAAATCTTCTGTAGTAACTCTTTCTTCTCGCATAAAATACCTCGGGGATTCACTTTACCACATCGTTCAAACAGTGTCTATAAAATACTGCTACTTTATTCTGTGGGTTTCGGCGATGATGATTGAGCGCAATACATCGTAAGCATGATCTAGCCTATCGTTTACAATTTCATAATCGTACGATTTCATGCATTCGATCTCTTTTTTGGCCCACAAAAGCCTTTCGGCAATGGCTTCGTCACTTTCGGATTTGCGAGCAATCAGTCTCTCTTTTAAGACCTCCATGCTAGGGGGACGAATGAAAATAAAGACAGCTTGAATTTTCTCTTTAAGATACATCGCTCCTTGGGTGTCAATTACTAAAATAACGTGATTCCCAATTTTTTGTTGCTCATTCAAGAATTTGCGAGACGTCCCGTAGTATTGGCCGAAAACTTCGGCATACTCTAAGAATTCTCCATCCTGAATTTTCTGTTCAAACTCTTGATGTGTGATAAAATAATAGTCACGACCTGGTATTTCCTGGGGGCGCTTTTTACGTGTAGTGTATGAAATACTTTCGATCACGTTGGGGAATTCGTCTTGCAACATGCGGACAAGGGTGGTCTTTCCAGTTCCAGCTGGCGCGCTCACCACAAAAATAATCCCTTTTTTTCCCATCTAATCAATTACTCAATATTCTGAATCTGTTCTCGAATTTTTTCAATCTCGCTTTTCATTTCTACGACAATATTTGAAATATTTGCGTCAGCCGATTTCGATCCAATTGTATTGGTTTCTCGAGAGATTTCCTGCAGGATAAATTCCATTTTTCGACCGATGCTCCCCGATGCACGAAGCACCTCGCCTAACTGGACAAAATGAATCTTAAGTCTTGTAATTTCTTCTGAGATATCGATTTTTTCAGCAAAAAAAGCAGCCTCCTTCATGATTTTATCATCAAGCATTGCTTCTTCTGTAAACAGACTTTTCATCCTTTCTTGAAGTTTTTGACGCATTTTGTCGACAGCTGTTGGGACAAGCTCCTCGATTGCCATCACCATCTTCTGAAGTTCATCGACCCTCCCCCCCACATCTTTTGCTAGCGCCATTCCCTCTTTTTCTTTCATGCGGACAAGGGCATCAAGCGCCTCTTCAATACATTTTTGTAAGTCTCCCTCCTTCAATAGATCATTTTTTTGAATCGGGGGAAGATTGGCAATGAGAAATGGGAGATCAATTGCTTTTGGGTCCATTTTGAGCTGCAATGCCCTATTTTCCCATTCTTCTTTTAACTTTTTTAAGATTTCTAAATCGGGAACAAGGGCAACACTAGATGGAATCCATTGGACGCGGACCGTGATTTGGCCTCTGTGGATCTTCTCTGAAATCCATTTTCTAATCTCATTTTCGAAGCTAGACAGCTCTTTGGGCAGATAGGTATTCACTTCAAAAAATTTTCTATTAAGCGACTGCATCTCTACAATCAATCGGCCGAAGAGAGCATCGATTGTCCCTCTCCCAAACCCTGTCATACTCATTGGCATAAAAAACCTCCGTTATTATATAATGCCAGCAAAAATATGCAAGGAATCTTTCGCAAAGTTTTTGGGGTCTACTCGGGGGAAGCAAGGCAGGCTCTACAATTTGCAAGACTTGCTATCTTTTGGGCTTTTGGCTGCTCTTGTTTAGATACCCTTTCCGACGGTTTATTCATTGAAAATGTAGGGGCGGTTTCCCTCGTAAGCGTCTATTTTGGCATAGCGCTTGCCATGATTGGTACCTCCTCTTTAGTTCTTTGGGGGATAAAAAAATCGAACCCTTATCGAATTTTAATGGCTGTTTTTGGGATTGCAGCGATTGTGTGTGTCACATCGGCCATTTTTGTAAATGGGGACCCGCCGCGTGAGTTCTGGTATGCACTGAAAATCGTTTCAAGAATCTTCTATTTAGTGGTCCTCCCTCTCATGTGGACCTTCACCGATCAATATCACGATTTACAAGACGCGAAAAGGGTATACGCCCTCTATAATGGAACCTACTACATCGGCGCGATTATCTCTGGACTTTCGATCAATTTATTGCTCGATCGACTTGGATTTGCCACATTGCTTGGCGCCGCATTCATAGCGATTCTTTTAGGGATGCGCGAGGCGAGAAACATTACTCGCACAACCAAAGCCATTCACGATGACAGCCAAGAGGGGATCACTTCATCAAATCGCGATTCATTCTTAATGACTTGCAAGCTCCTTTTCCGCTCTAAGTATGTCATTTTTTTACTCCTTCTTGCCATTTTTTCACAGCTCCTGCAAACAGTCACAGATTTCAATTGCATGGCGGCATTTGGCAAGGCCTTCCATAGAGAACACCACATCACAGAATTTCTTGGGAAATGTCGCGCGATCATCGCTTTTGCAAATATTTTTATAGCGATGTTCATTTATAACCGGTGTATCCGCCGCTTTGGCCTAAATAATGCAATTTTGGTAACACCTCTTTTCTTTGTAGCCGTTTATTTGGGTTGGCTCTCTTATGACAAACTCATCATGGCCATTTTAGGTCTTGTTGCGATCGAAGGCTTTCTTTACGGTTTTGACGAGAACAGTATCAATTTGATGACCAATGCCGCGCCAAGCAAACTGAAAACGAAGGTTCGAATCCTCATTGGTTCATTTTTTGAGCCGACAGGGATGTTGATATCGGCTATTTTAATGAGCTCATTTGAAGCATCGACAAGAGTTCTAGGCCTTTTTGTCACTCTTTTCGTTCTGGTTTTTGCATTTGTTGTGAGGACGATTTACTCTTCTGCAATTATCAGCAATTTGAAAGACAACGCGATCCATTTTGATCGAAAATTGAAAACGTGGCTCTCTCAAATGACAAGGCGGGAACAAAAAGAGGCAAAAAAAGAAATTCTTAAAGCGCTCAGCTCTTCCCAAGAAGAGTTGCAGCTTTTAGGGGCTAAAACGCTCCTTGAGATGGGGGATCATCTCGATGAAATCCTTTTCTATGCAAGGAAGTTTGGAACTGTTGCAAAAATCCAACTGCTGCAACTGTTGGAAAATTCCCCCTTTCACAACCACCCAAATGTCATTCAAACAATTGATGCTTGGGCAGAGTCAGATTCCCCAGAACTTGCAAAACATGCCAATTTTTACCTCGCCAAACATGGGTTGCATCATCCAGAAAAAGCTGAGGACGATCTTGAGAATCCCGACCTTATGCTCAAAAGTGCTGCAATCTTGACACTCAAAAAGTCACTTGCCAACTCAACTCTTGAAACAGCCTCTCTCAATCGGACAATCGCAAACAAAAAAATCGACATTATGTTGCAGTCAAATAGGATTGACGAGATCGGCATGGCGCTGGATTTAATCGCTGAAGAAAATACCCCAGAAAGGGCGCTCCCCTTTCTCAATCACGACTCAAAACTGGTCAAAAGGGCGGCCGCACGAACCATTGCTGCAGCCTCGTCAAAAACATTTAGTCGTCACGCACCGAGATTGATTGAAGAGCTTGAAAATTCTCGCGACTCGATGTATCGCCTTTCTTTGCTCGATGCTCTTGGCAAAATTGCCGATACGACCATCATTAAAGATCTTTTACTTGTAAGTATCCGTTTTCGCCCGTCGGAAAGGCGTCGCGCGGAAGAGATCATTCTCCAAATGGGCTTAAAAATCGTTCCCCTTCTCCTCACTTTAACTAAAGATGTAGCCATCCCCGAAAGGGCGCGCATTTTATCGGGGAAAATTTTAGCTCGCCTTGCCCTTCCGCAACTCCAAGCAATTCTCCCCGAGATTTTGGATATTGAAATTGATCGAGCCTATTTTTATTTCTATTTTGCTCACACCATACAAAAACAATACCCTCTCTATGATCTGGAAATGCTCCAAAATGCCCTTTTGGCAGGCTATCAATCGGTCATTGACTTTGTGATTCATCTGCTCGGCGCTGCAGGATCACTCGAAGATCCAGATCTCCTTGTGCGCGCTCTCCATAATCGAAACGGGAAAATTCACGCACATGCAATAGAAAGTTTAGAAAGAACCTGTGATGCCCGTATTTTTCGTCTCATTGCCCCTCTAATCGATGATCTTCCCATGGATGAGAAAATGGCTGCATGCTTAAACTGGCATGGAAATTCCCCCAATCTCACCCTTCCTGAGCTGCTCGATAAATTGGATGACTCTCCCCTTCTATTCGACAAAATTGTGGCCGTCCGATTGAAAAGGCAGCTGCAGATGCCAAATTGGAGAAAAGAGCTCCGCGAACTGATGAAACATTCAGATGAAACATTCCATCAATATGCCTACGAGTTATTAGAAACATGAAAAGCTTAATTGAAAAAGCATTTTTTTTAAAAAAGATTCCCCTCTTCAATGAGTTAGAACTCGAACTTCTTTTAGCAATTGCTGAAAAATTACATGAGGACGACTACGATGCTGATGAAAAGATTTTTACCTCCGGACAGGTTGCAAACCGGATCTACTTTATCTTGAAAGGGAAAGTGCAGCTTTTCGATGAAAAAAGCATCCCAATTTTTGAACTCTCTAACGATCAGTACTTTGGGGATGAATCGCTTTTTAATGAGCGGGCGCGCGTCTATTCTGCCATTTGCAAAACGGACAGCATCATTTTCTCCCTTTCCAGAAGCCATCTCCTCTCGATCATTTCTGAATGCCCATCTGTTGCTGTTGGTTTGTTACAAGTGTACTCACACCAGCTCCCTTGCAGGTACCATTCATGAGGATTCGGACACGATTTCTCCTCTTCCTACTTCCCACATTCATCGGAAGCATTGCCTTATTCTCAACTTTACTTGCCTATAATTGGTATTCAAG